>DATLEG010000323.1:0-4563 GCA_035525465.1 Saccharimonadales bacterium (SeqCode) | reverse complement strand
CTCGGCCAGCGCGGTCCCGCAGCGCGCGCACCACGGCATCGCACGGTGGCCGCGGTAGAGCCAGCCCTTCTCGTACACGAGCTTGAGGACGCTCCAGATGTGCGAGATGTTGTTGTCCGAGTACGTGAAGTACGAGTTGTCCCAATCCATCCATTGACCAAGGCGGATGGACTGCTTGGTGATCACGGCCGCGGAGCGGTCGACGCGCGCGCGGCAGGCATCGGAGAACCGATCGATGCCATAGCTCTCGATGTCGCGCTTGCTGTTGAGGTTCAGCTCCCGCTCGACCTGGACCTCGACCCAGAGGCCCTGGCAGTCGAACCCGTTCTGGTATCGCTGGTCGTCGCCCTCCATCGCCCGGTAGCGCTGGTAGAGATCCTTATAGGTGCGGGCCCAGGCGTGGTGGACCCCCATCGCCTCGACATTGGCGGTGATGGGTCCGTCGATGAACGAGAACCGCTTGCCGCCGGCGTTGCGCTCGCGCAGCCGCTCGAACGTGCGCTCGCGCCGCCAGAGGTCGAGGACCCCGTTCTCGAGCTCGGGGAGGTCGACCGCCGATCCAACCGGCGCGAAACGCGTCTGCTGCGCCACCACTGGCTCTCCTCTTCCTCCCGGCAACGAAAAAGCCGCCCCGATCCGGGACGGCATCGGGGACGATGGCCCCGCGGAACGCTTCTGCGGACCAGTGTATCGCGGCCGCAATACGATCGGGCGATGTTTCAGGGTTCCCGCGGTCGGGCGTCGCGTCCGCTGCCCGAGGCGATGCAGACCGAGGTCATCGCGCTCGGTGACCGGTTCGGGGAGCCGCTCGTCCGCGTCGCGCCGCTCGACGACGTCGGGTTCGATCCGGTCGGCGACCCGGGCCGCTTCGCCGAGGTCTGCATGGTCGTCCGGCGGCCGGCGGGGACGCTGCTGCTCTCCACGAAGACCTTCTATCCGCCCGGCGCCCACCGCCTGCCGACCGGCGGGATCGATGCCGGTGAGCCGATCCTGGCCGCGGTCCTTCGCGAGACCCACGAGGAGACCGGCCTGACCGTCGAGCTCCGCCGCTTCCTCGCCGCGATCACCTACCTGCACGGCGCGGGCGGGCCGCCGGTGTTCCACACCTTCGCGTTCCTGCTGGAGGAGCAAGGGGGAGATCTCGGGCCGCTCGACCGGAGCGAACAGATCTCCGAATACATCGAGATCGCGCCGGAGCGGCTCCCCGACGTCGCAGACCGTCTCGCGGCGCTCCCGGCCGGCGCGGCGCCAGGTGGCACCTGGTCCGCCTGGGGCCGGTTCCGAGCGGTGGTCCATCGCCTCGTCGCCGAGGCGCTTACCTAGAAGCGGTCGAAGCGGAAGAACCGGACCGCGAGGACAAGGCCGATCGCCGTCCACACCACCAGCCCGATGAGCTGCGTCCGAACATCCCAGAGCGACGCGCCCTGGACCGAGATCTCGCGGAGCGCGTCATTCAGGAAGGTGAGCGGGAGCGCGTTCGTGATCGGTCGGATGAGCTCCGGCGCCGCCTCCTTCTGGAAGAACACCCCGGAAAAGAAGAACTGCGGCAGCGTGATGAGCTGGGCGATCGCTGGGACCTGATTCTCGGTCTCGGCCCAGCCGGCGAGCGCGAACCCGATGGTGAGGAAAAGCACCGCTCCGAGCAGCGCGACCACGAGCAGGGGTACCACGCCCCCGACGCTGCGGAAGCCGAAGAGCAGGGTCGCGACGCCGAGCATGATGAGGATCTGCGCCGTGGCGAGCACGAGCCGGGTGAGCACCTGGGCGACGAGGAAGCGGAACGGCCGGAGCGGCGTGGCCATGATCCGGCGCAGGACCCCCCGTCGTTTGTCGACGACCAGCGCGAACGCGACGGAGAAGATCGCCAGCTGCATGATGTTCACCCCGAGGATGCCGGGGACGAGGAAGTCGACATACCGCAGCCGTACCCCCTCCACCCGCTCCTGCTTCAGGCCCACGACCGGCGCGGTGCCCGAGACGGCGAACGAGGTCCGGGTGATGATCTCGTTGATGATCGACGTCCCGACCGCCGATTGCTGCGGCCGGGCCTCGTTCCCGTAGATGGTGAGCTGCGGCACCGGCTGACCGGGACGGGCCGGTGCGATCCGGTAGTCCTGGGGGATCACCAGGAACAGATCGAGCTCGGTGCGCTTGAGCTCGCGCAGCGCCGCATCCGGTGATTCGTCACGCAGGTCGAACGTCCCGATCTCGCGGAGGGTGGACACCAGCTGGCGGCTCGCGTCGTTCCGCGCCTGGTCGTCGACCGCGAGGGACACCTTTCCGAACGCACCAAGGTTCAGATAGCCGAAGATCACAAGGAGCATGAGCGGCACGATGAGCGAGAAGAACAGCGCGGTGCGGTCGCGCGAATAGGCCCGCAGGAGCCTTCCGGTGAAGCGAAGGGTCTGGAGCATCAGTCGCCTTCCCGGAGCTCGTGACCGGTGAGATCGAGGAAGACGTCCTCCAGGTCCGCCTGCTGCTGGATGACCGGCTTGCTGAAGCCTTTGCGCAGCAGGCCTTCGATCAGCCGCCGCGGCGCGTCCATGGCGATGATCTCACCGTGATCCATCACCGCGACGCGGTCACAGAGGACCTCGGCCTCGTCCATGTAGTGCGTCGTGAGGAAGACCGTGGTCCCGTTCGCCCGGATCGTCCGCACGAGCTCCCAGAGGTTGCGGCGGGCCTGGGGATCGAGACCGGTGGTCGGCTCGTCGAGGAACAGCACCCGCGGGGTGTTCACCAGGGCCGCGGCGATCGAGAGCCGCTGACGCTGCCCGCCTGAAAGCTTCTCCTGGCGCTGACCGGCGCGATCCGCCAGATCCACCGATCGGAGCAGGGCCATCGCGTCGACCGGGACGTCGTAGCAGATGGCGAAGAGCTCGACGACCTCTTTCGCGGTCAGATGCTCGGGGAACGCGCTCTGCTGCAGCTGCACCCCGACCCGCCCCTTCGCCCCGACCGGATCCTCCGTGACATCGATGCCGGCGACGATGGCGCTGCCGCCATCCGCCTTCCGCAGGCCCTCGAGGATCTCGACCGTCGTGGTCTTCCCTGCCCCGTTGGGACCAAGAAGCCCGAAGACCTCTCCCTCGGCGACCTCGAACGAGATCCCCTTGACCGCCTCGAGCGCGCCGTAGCGCTTGCGCAGGCCGCGTACCGCGACGATCGAGCTCAACGGTGGCCCGGAGCGACAAAGGAGCGCAGCGCGAGGTCGTACAGGAACAGGGCGAGCGGGAAGAGGAGCACCGCGACGACGACGATGCGGACGATCAGCCGGTGCGGACGCCGCAGACGGGTGTAGGTGACCACGAGGGCGAGGGCGGTCGCACTGAGAAGCGGCACCTGGACGAGCCAATGGCCCGGGTCGGCGCCGTCGACCAGCAGGGTGTAGACCGTCGCGCCGGAGAGGAAGCCCGCGCCGAGCCCGATGACCGCGTAGACCCCCGCGTTGCGCGCCGGATCGCGGAGTGCCAGACCGAGGCCGAGCGAGAACGAGAGGAAGATCGCGCCCAGCATCCGCTGATAGGCCGGGTGGTAGGGCGGGAACAGGAAGGCCGAGGGGAACGCCACCGACAGGATGACCGGGAGGAGGAACGCCAGGGCGCAGACGGCACCGACCACGCGGGCGGCGCGCAGGGTCGCGGTGTCGACGGGTCGGACGCGTTCCACGGAAGGGCGAGTCTACCCACTACGCTTGGAGGCTCATGCCGAACGCCCGGCTGCCGTGGCCCTGTCCACGCTGCGCCATCCAGAACCTCTCCAGCGCGAAGGCCTGCCGCCGCTGCGGAAGTCCCCGGGCGCTCCCGTTGCGCACACGACCGGGTCAGGTCGGCTCGGCCGGACTCGCCGCGGTGCTCTCCGGCCTCGTGCCGGGTCTCGGCCAGATCTATCAGGAGCGATGGATCCGCGGGATCATCGTCCTCCTCATCCCGATCCTGGCGCTGGTGCTCACCGGTGCCTTCATCGCGATCGCCGATCCGGTGACCGCCCTCGTCATCCGCCACGCGCGAGAGGCGACCCTCCTCATCGTCGGGGGATTGTTCCTGTATCACCTCGCGGTGATCGTCGACGCCTTCGCCGGAGGCCTCCGCCGGCCCGGCGCGCTGCTAGGCAAGCGCGCCGCTGACTACGCGGTCCTCGCGGTCGTCGTCGTGGCGATCATCACGGTCTACGGGAACATCTACACGCAGGGCACCGCCTGGGCGACCCTCGCCGGCCAGATCTTCGCACCGGTCGCGAAGGTCGTCGCCCCGGGGGCTGCCGCGCCACAGGGCCAGCCCGTTTGGACCGGGAGAGAGCGGCTGAACGTCCTCCTCCTCGGCATCGACAAGCGCGACAGCGAGGACGGATCACCCGAGAACACCGACACGCTGATCGTCCTCTCGCTCGATCCAGTGAACCGGACGGCGTCGATGCTCTCCATTCCCCGGGACACCCTCGCGACGATCCCCGGCCACGGCCAGGACAAGATCAACGCCGCCTACGCGTACGGCGGCCCCGACCTCGCGGTCCAAAGCGTCGAGCGGGTCCTCGGCATCCGGTTGCATAGCTACGCGCTGGTCG
>DATLEG010000217.1:0-2634 GCA_035525465.1 Saccharimonadales bacterium (SeqCode) | reverse complement strand
CGGACCTGCGCCACCGCGAAGGGCTTGGTGATGTAGTCGGTGACGCCCTCGGCGAACGCGGTCTGGATGTCCTCTTCGCTCGAGCGGCCGGTGAGCATCACGATCGGTACCCCGGCCAGGCGCGGATCGGTGCGGAGGGCGCGCGCGACGTCCAGGCCGTCACGCTGCGGCATCTGGACGTCGAGGAGGATGAGATCGAAGCTGTCGCGCGCCGCCACATCGAGCGCCTCGGCGCCGTCGCTCACGCAGACCACCTGATAGCCGTCGCCGGCGAGGATCGTCTCGAGCACGGTGAGGATCGCCCGATCGTCGTCGGCAACGAGGATGCGCGCCCGGGTCGGAAGCCGCGGCGCCCGCGGCCCCTCCTCCACCGGCCGCGCGGCCGTCCCGGCTTCGGCAAGGATGATCTCCTCACCTTCGATCGCCGCCCCCACCTCGAGCCCGGTCCCCGAGGCGCCGGCGAAGGCGCGCGCCTGCCGGAGGATGCTGTCGACCGCCGCGTCGTCGCGCCCCGGGTCATGGTGGAAGAGGACGAGGCGCCGCACACCGGCGGCAGCCGCGATCTCCACCGCGTAGTCGACGGTGCTGTGGCCCCAGCCCGATCGGGTGGGGTAGTCCTCGGACGTGTACTGCGAGTCGTGGATCACCAGATCGGCGTCATGGAGAAGCCCGGCGTGCCGGGCGTCGCCGGCGTGCAGGAGATCCGCGATGCGGTACGTCCCGGGGTCGCGCTCGGCGCGCCAGAAGGGCACCGCGTTCGCCTCGTGATCGGTGGCGTACACGAACGTGGCCAGCCCGGCGGTCACGCGATAGCCGAGACAGGGAGCGGTGTGGTTCATGAACTCGCTGCGCACCGTGACGCCGCCGACCGCGAACTCTCCCTCGCCGAGCTCGACGAAGTCCACCTGGGCGGGAAGGTCGTTCATCGGTACCGGAAAGTAGGCGTAGTCCATCTGCCCGCCCATCGCCGAGGGAAAGGTCCGGTCGATGCCCGCGGGACCGTAGACCGTGAGGTGGGAGCCCGGGACGAATGCCGGAAGGAAGAATGGCAGGCCCTGGATATGGTCGGCATGGGTGTGACTGATGAACAGATGCGCCCGGAGGGGCCCGTCCTTCGCGAGCTCGATGCCGAGCTTCCGGGCCCCCGTGCCGCAGTCGAAGATCAGCAGGGTGCCGTCGTCAGCGCGCGCCTCGACGCAGGGGGTGTTGCCGCCGTAGCGGCTCGTCTCGGCTCCGGCCGCGGCGATCGAGCCGCGGACGCCCCAGAAACGGATGCGGATCGCTAGCCGCCGGTCCCGGCGCGCATCAATGCGCGACCGGCGCGGCCACCGCGATCTTCGCGGCGAGGTCGCGCATCAGGGTGGCGGCGGCGTTCTCCGGGCTCGAGATGACGAGCGGCTTTCCCTGATCGGCCGCCTCGTCGAAGGGGGCGCTGTAGGGCACCGACAGATCGGGCGGGCGACCGAAGAACCGCGCCACCTTCTCGCTGTCGAGGCCTTGACCGGTGATCCGATTCGTGATGAGCAGGACCCGCCCTTTCGGGTAGCCAAGCTTCTCGAGGGTCTCCAGGCAGTCGAGCGTCACCTTCATCGAGGCAAGATGCGGGGCGGTCACCACACAGATCACGTCAGCGGCATCGATCGCCGCCAGGTTCAGCTGGGAGAAGCTGGCCGGTGTGTCCACGACCACGTAGTCCGAGGATGAGCGCAGGCGGTCGATCACGTGTTGCGCCGCGGCGACGGTCACGAGCTTTGTTGGGCATGTTCATGTCGGTGATGACCAGGTCGGGTGTCTCGCGCTTGATAGCGAGCAGGGCCTCGTAGCCATCCGTCGCGGTGGTCACGCGATACCCGCGCCGCTCGAGGTAGCTCTGCAACAGCTAGCGGTCCCTCGTCGTCGACGAACAGGATGCGCTCTCCTGCCACCGCTACTCTCCCACCGGGCCGGCCCCCGCCGCGGGCTTGGCGAACTCGTCGACCCGTGCGCGGAGGGCGGCCATCGTGAACGGCTTTGGCAGCACCCCGGCGGCGCCGTGGCGCAGCGCCTCGTCGATCTGCGCGCGCTGGACCGAGGCGGTCATGAAGATGACCGGGATGCCGGCCGTCGCCGGCGCCGCCTTGAGGGCGTCACCCAACTGGAAGCCGTCAAGGTTCGGCATCGAGACATCGCTGAAGACGACGTCCGGCAGCTCCCGCTCGATGAGCGCCAGTCCCTCGCGCCCGTCGGGCGCCATGAAGATGGAGTGATCGGAGCTCTTGAAGGCGGCGCGGATCAGCATTTGGATCATCGGGTCGTCCTCGCAGAACACGATCTTGCCCATCACGCTCCTTTATACGCTCGCCGGGGCGGCGAGCGGGATCGTGAACTCAAAGACCGAGCCTTTCGCCGACGGTGCTCTCGACCCAGGCGCGCCCCCCGGGCACCGCGACGGTACGGCCTTCCCTGACGGCCAGAACCGCCAGGGGCAGGAAGCCGCGGGTGCCGACGGCGACCGGTGTCACGCCGTCGGCGTGCCATTCGTGCATCACAGGAGCGGTCCTCCCGCGAGCTGCCGCTGCAGATGATCGCGCGCGAGGCGCCGAGGACCCGCCCCGCCTCCTCCGCGGTCGACCCAGGACCTGATCGGCGCTCACT
>DATLEG010000316.1:0-9697 GCA_035525465.1 Saccharimonadales bacterium (SeqCode) | reverse complement strand
TCGCCAGCGGGACGCCGCGCTGCTTGGCCGCCAGGTCCCAGATCGCCATCTCGATCGTGGCCTTCGCCATCCGGTGCTCCCGGATCCAGTCGAGCCGCCCGGCGGTCTCGGTCGGCTCCGCGAGGTCGGTCCCGACCAGCTGGGGAACGATGATCGTGTCGAGGAGGTGCCAGACCGTCTCGGAGGTCTCCCCCGAGTACCACGGCCGCTCCGGGGCGACGCTCTCGCCCCACCCGACCGCCCCCTCGCTCTCGACCCGGGCGATGATGTGGGTCTGGTGTGTCTCGCGTGAGCCGCTGGTCTCATAGGCGTGCTTGAGCGGCAGGCGGACGGTGAACAGCTCGACCCGCTCGACCCTCACGCTCCCCAGTATCGGACCTTCGCGCTATGCTCCCGCGCGATGGCTGCCAACAACATCGAGTTCCTCAAGCACGTCCGCCTGTTCGAGGACCTGGACAAGAAGTCCCTGGAGGCGATCGCCAACGCCGCGGTCGAGCAGAGCTACACCCCTGGTCAGGACATCGTCCGCCAGGGCGATACCGGCGTCGGGGCGTTCATCATCCGATCCGGCCGGGTCGAGGCGCTCCAGGACCGCAATGGCACCGAGCATCGGCTCGGGGAGATGAAGTCGGGCGACGTGTTTGGCGAGATGGCGCTCCTTGACGAGTTCCCCCGCTCGGCGACGGTGCGGGCGCTCGAGCCGACGACCTGCCTCGGGATCCAGCGGTGGCACTTCCGGGGGATCCTGGAGAGCCACCCCCAGATCGCCAATGCCCTCCTTCCGGTCCTCACCCGCCGTCTCCGGAACGCCGAGAAGGAAGACACCGAAGCCGCGAGGCACTAGCCGTGGCCGATCAACGGATCGCCCTCCTCAGGCAGGTGCCGCTCTTCGCGCACTGTGGCCCCAAGGAGCTCGAGTTCATCGCCACCCAGGTCGAGGACCTCGACTTTCCCGCGGGGAAGGAGCTTTGTCACGAGGGCCACAGCGGTGGCGACTTCTTCATCCTGCTGAGCGGGACCGCCACGGTGAGCCGTCTGGGCAAGGAGATCAATCACCTCGGTCCGGGTGACTTCTTCGGCGAGATCGCGCTGCTCGATCACGGCCCCCGGACCGCCACCGTCGTCACGACCAGCCCGATCCGCTGCCTGGTCCTCGGCCCCCGGCAGTTCCACAGCGTCCTTCGTCAGCAGGCGGAGATCGCGATCGCTGTCTTCGCCGCGGTCGCCGCCCGATTGCGGGCCGCGGGTGCCGCCCCCTCGGACTGAGGGCCGGCCTCCTTCTCGTGCTCGTCGAATGTGTCCCCAACGTGAGCGAGGGCCGGCGCCCCGCGGTCATCGACCGCCTCGCCGCCGCGATCGAGGCGGTCCCCGGCGTCCGGCTCCTCGATCGGACGAGCGATCCTGATCACAACCGCTCGGTGTTCACCTTTGCCGGCACTCCCGATGCGGTCGCCGCTTCCGCGCTCGCGCTGGTGCGCGCCGCGTACGCCGAGATCGACCTCCGCAGCCACACCGGCGCGCATCCCCGACTCGGGGCGGTCGATGTCATCCCGTTCGTGCCCCTCGCCGGCGTGACGATGGACGTCTGCATCGCGCTGGCCCGGGAGGTCGGGGCACGGATCGCGGCGGAGCATGACGTCCCGGTCTACTACTACGCCCGCGCGGCCTCGCGGCCCGAGCGGGTCCGGCTCCCGGACATCCGCAGGCCGCAATTCGAGGGCCTCGGCGAGCTGATCGGGACGACCCACCTCCCGGACGCCGGGCCGGCGCGGGTCCATCCGACCGCGGGCGCGGTGGTCGTGGGCGCCAGACCACCCCTCATCGCGTTCAACATCGAGCTCGACACGACCGACGTGGGGATCGCGAAGCGGATCGCGAAGGAGATCCGCGAATCGTCCGGCGGGCTTCCGGCGGTGCAGGCCCTGGGATTCGCGCTCACCGATCCGCCCCGGGCGCAGGTCTCGCTCAACCTCCTCGATCACACGGTCACCTCGCTCGCGCAGGTCTGGGAGGCGGTCGCCGTCCGCGCGGGTGCCGCAGGGGTGCGGGTCCTGCGCGGGGAGCTCATCGGCCTGCTTCCGCTCGATGCCGCCCTCTCGGTCACGGCCGCCTCGCTCCGCCTGAAGGGATTTTCGCGCGCGCAGGTGATCGAAGCCCACTTCCTTGATTGACCGGATTGACCGGATCGACCGGACCGACCGGCCCGCGGTGGACCTGCTGGTCCGCGGCGCGCGGCTCCTGACCCTCGCGCCGCTGCGCGACGAGCATCCGCGGATCGGGCCGGCCGCCGGCGATGTCGGTGCGGTCGATGACGGCTGGCTCGTCGCGCGGGACGGCGTCATCGTCGCCACCGGCCGGGGGGATGGCTGGGGGCGCTACGCACTGACGCCGGGGGCGGTCGAGCGCCAGGCCGGCGGCCGAGTCGTCCTACCGGGCTTCGTCGACGCGCACACGCACCTCTGCTACGCCGGTGAGCGCTGGGATGAGCTCACCGCGCGGCATTCGGGCGCGGACTACCTTGCGGTGCTCGAGCAGGGCGGCGGCATCCATGCGACGGTCCGGGCGACCACCGCCGCCTCGGATGAGACCCTCCTGTCGCTCATGCGCGCGCGGCTTTCCCGCGCGGTGTCGCTCGGAACGACGACGATGGAGATCAAGAGCGGCTACGGGCTGGAGCCCAGGGAGGAGCTTCGCCAGCTTCGGCTCATCGCGCGGCTGCGCACCGAGGCGGCGATCGAGATCGCGGTGACCTACCTCGCCGCGCATGCGCTCCCGGTCGCCTCCGCGAACGACCGCCGCCGCTTCCTCCGCGAGGCGGAGGCGAACATCGCGACCGTCGCCGCGGAGCATCTGGCGGAGGCGGTCGATGCCTTCGTCGAGAAGGGCGTCTTCGAGCCAGAGGAGGTGCGACCCCTGTTCAAGGCCGCGCAGGCCGCGGGCCTGGCGGTGACGATGCACGCCGATCAGCTGCACGACACGAATGCCGCGGCATTTGCCGCGCGCCTGCACGCCCGCTCAGCCGACCATCTGGCGAACGTCTCCGCTGACGGGATGCGCGTGCTCGCGCGGATGGCGACGACCGTCGCGGTGCTCCTCCCCGGGAGCGCGTTCTTCGTCCGCTATCCACCACCCGACGCGAAGCGGTTCCTGGGTGCCCGCGTCCCGATCGCGATCGCCACCGACCACAACCCCGGCACCTCCCCGCTCGAGGGCATGCCAACGGCCATCGCACTCGCGGTGACCCTGTGCGGCCTGACGCCGCACGAGGCGATCGTCGCCGCGACGATCAATGGGGCCCATGCGTTGGGGCGGGGCAGCCGTTGCGGTGCGCTCGTCCCCGGCCGCCGGGCCGATCTGGTGCTGCTCGAGACGGATGACGAACGTGATCTCTGCTTCCGCCTCGGCGCGCCGCTGGTGCGCGAGGTCTACGCCGGCGGGAGGCGGGTCGCATGACACGCGAGCATGGACACGAAGGAGAAGCGCGAATGGAACAGCGGGATGGCGTTCCCACCGGGCGATCACAGCAGGGGACCGTGTCCGGGCGGTTTCCCTGGTTCCTTGGGGGACTCGTCGTCGGGGCGATCGTCGGTTGGGTCTTCTCTTCAGTTGGGGGGATCGTCCTCGGCCTGGTGTTCGTGCTCCCATTCGCGGCGGCGCGCGGCCGTGCCGGTGCGGCCGTCGGTGGCGGCCTCGTCGGCTCCGGCCTCGCGGCGATCGTCGCCCACGGCATCGGCGCCGACGTCATCACCGCCGCCGCGGCGATCACCCTCGCCGCGGGACTCCTGCTTGCTGGGGCGGCCTTGACCAGGAGGTAGGCTTACCACCGGCGTGCACTACCGATAACAAGGAGGCGCGACCACGTGACCACTGAACGCGTCGCGATCTACCCCGGATCGTTCGACCCGCCGACGAACGGCCATCTCGACATCGTCGAGCGGGCGGCCCGGCTCTTTGACCGCGTCGTGATCGGCGTGGGCCTGAACCTGTCGAAGAAGGCCGCCTTCACCGCCGATGAGCGCGTCGAGCTCATGCGGGAGTCCTGCGCGAAGCTGCCGAATGTCGAGATCCGGACGTTCGACGGGCTCCAGGTCGAGTTCGCCCATGAGGTCGGGGCGTCCTTCATCATCCGCGGGATCCGGGCGCTCTCCGACTTCGAGTTCGAGTTCGAGATGGCGAACATGAACCGGACCCTGGCGCAGGACATCGAGATGGTCTTCCTGATGACCGCACCGGAATATCTCTTCGTCTCGGCCTCGCGGGTGAAGGAGCTGGCGGCGTTCGGGGCGTCGGTCGACAAGTTCGTGCCGCCGCACGTCGCGAAGCGGCTCGCCCTGCTCGCCAAACCCGGCCTCCGGACCGGGGCCACCGAATCCCGGGACTAGCGCGGCGATGAGCGGCACCCTCCTGGCGATCGACGCCGGCAACACGAATGTCGTCATCGGCGCCTATCGCGGGACCGCGCTGTTGGCGACCTGGCGGACCGCGACGGCGCCGGATCGGACCGAGGACGAGATCGCGGTCACCATCGACGCGATGCTCGCGCAAGAGGATCTAGCGCTCGATCAGATGGACGCGCTGGTCCTGGGGAGCGTCGTGCCGCCGCTCACCCAGGCGTTCACTCGGCTTGCCGATCGCTACCTCGGCGGGCGCGCGCTCGTCATCGGCCCGGGAGTGAAGACCGGCGTGCGCCTGCGGGTGGACAACCCGTCCGAGGTCGGCGCGGACCGGATCGCCAACACCCTCGCCGCGCATCGGCGGTACGGCGGCCCGGCGATCATCGTCGACTTCGGCACGACGACGAACTTCGATGTGGTGAGCGCCGAGGGCGACTTCCTTGGGGGCTCCTTCGCGCCGGGTCTCGAGGTCTCGGCGATGTCGCTGTTCGGGCGGGCCTCTCGGCTCTTCGCGGTGGGGTTCTCCGCGCCGAAGGACGCGATCGGGAAGAACACCGCCGACTGCCTGCGCTCCGGGATCATGTTCGGGTACGTCGGCCTGGTCGAGGGCCTGCTGAAGCGGCTCATCGCCGAGCTCCCCGGTCCGCGGGTGCAGGTCATCGCGACCGGCGGCCTCGCGGCGACGATCGCGCCGCTCACCGGATCGATCGATCGGGTGGACGACGATCTCACCCTCGAGGGACTCCGTCTCTTGTGGGAGCTCAACGCTGAGCGCTGAGCGCCTCCGCGACTGCTTCGTCGTGCTTGGCGTCACCGGCTCGATCGCGGTCTACAAGGTGATCGAGCTCGCGCGACGGATGACCCAGGCCGGCGCGACGGTGCAGGTGATCATGACGAGCGGAGCGACGAAGTTCGTCCAGCCGCTCACCTTTCAGGCGCTCACCTACCGGCCGGTCGAGGTCGAGATGTTCGGCACGTTCGACGACCGCGCGACCGGGCATGTGGCGATGGGGCAGCAGGCCGACGTGGTGCTCATCGCCCCGGCGACCGCGCATACCATCGCGCGCCTCGCCGGCGGTTTCGCCGACGACCTCATCGGGACCACCGTGCTTGCCGCCCACGCTCCGGTCGTCCTCGCGCCGGCGATGGAGACCCAGATGTGGAACGACCCGGCGACCGTGGCGAACATCGACACGCTACGGGCACGCGGGATGACGATCGTCGAGCCGGAGTCCGGTGAGCTGGCCTCCGGTCTGGTGGGGCAGGGCCGCCTCGCGTCGCTCGAGCGGATCCAGGCGGCGGTGGAGGATGCGCTGGCCACCTCGACCGCGCTCGCCGGCCGGCACGTCATCGTCACCGCGGGCCCGACGCTCGAGCCGATCGATCCGGTGCGCGTGCTCACCAATCGCTCGAGCGGGAAGATGGGCTACGCCGTCGCGGCGGCCGCGCTTGCGGCCGGAGCGGAGGTCACCCTGGTGAGCGGCCCGACGGCGCTCCGAGCGCCCTTCGGCGCGCGTCTGGTGCCGATCGAGACCGCCGCCGAGCTGCAGGCCGCGGTCCTGGCCGCGCTGCCGACCGCCGACGCCGTGGTCATGGCCGCCGCGGTCGCGGACTACCGTCCCGCGAGCGTTGCCACGGCCAAGCTGAAGAAACAGGACGCGGGACCGATGCTGACGCTCGAGCTGGTGCAGAACCCGGACGTGCTGTCGGCGATCGTCGCCGCCAAGCGGGTCGGGACGCTCGTCGTCGGGTTCAAGGCCGAGACCGGCGATGCCGTTGGGCCGGCGACGCGGATGCTGCGCGACAAACGCCTCGACCTGGTGATCGCGAACGATGTGAGCGAGGCCGGCTCGGGCTTCGGCTCGGACACCGATCAGGTCACGATCGTGAGCGCCGCTGATGCCGAGAGTCTGCCGCTTCTGCCCAAGACCGAGGTCGCGCGCCGGATCGTCGCAAAGATCACGGAGCGACTGGCGGGGTAGCAATGCGAGACTTGCCCGGTGGGTGCGCGCCGTCGGTACGTGGAACTCTTCCGGCGCTACGTCGCACCGCACTGGCGACTGGTCGCAGTGCTCGGCGTTCTGCTCATGGGGAGCATCGCGCTCCAGCTCGTTGGCCCGCAGCTCCTGCGCTCGTTCATCGATGGCGCGGTCGGCGGTGCGGCGACGGAGGCGCTTGGCCGTACGGCCCTGCTCTTCGTCGGCGTGGCGCTGAGCCAACAGGCGCTCGCGGCGTACGCGACCTATCTCGGTGAGAGCCTCGGCTGGACGGCGACGAACGCGCTCCGTGCCGACCTCGCGCTGCACTGCCTCTCGCTCGATCTTGGTTTCCACAAGGCCCGCACGCCGGGGGAGCTCATCGAGCGGATCGATGGCGACGTCACGGCCCTCGCCGGATTCTTCTCCCGGTTCGCGGTCAACGTGCTCGGTAACCTCGTCCTCCTCGCCGGCGTCCTGATCGTCGTCGCGCTTGAGGATTGGCGGGCGGGCGTCGCACTCACGACCTTCGCCCTCTTCGCGGGCGCGCTACTGCTCGGACCACTGCGGACGATCGTGGTCGACCGGTGGCGGCAGGTCCGCGAAGTGTCCGCGCAGCTCTACGGCTTCCTCGGCGAGCGCCTGGGGGGGACGGAGGACATCCGTTCGGCCGGAGCCGAGATCCATGTCTTGAATGGGCTGGCGCTCCACCACCGTGCCTGGCTTGCCTCTCGCCGCGGGGCGATGATCGGCACCGGGGCGATCTGGTCGGCCACCATCCTCGCATTCGCGGTCGGCAATGCGACCGCCTTCGCGGTCGGCGGGTACCTCTGGAGCATCGGAGCGATCACCTTTGGCACCGTCTATCTCCTCTTCTATTACACCGAGCTGCTGCGGCGGCCGATCGAGTCGCTGCGCCGGGAGCTCGAGGACGTGCAGCGGGCGGTCGCGAGCCTCGGGCGGGTCGACGAGCTGCTCCGCACGGCGTCGGCCCTGCCGGTCGGGCGGAGGCCGCTCCCGCCGGGCGCGTTGTCAGTGGAGCTGGACGCCGTCTCGTTCGGGTACGAGACCGACCTGGTGCTGCACGACATCTCCCTCCGCGTTGCGCCGGGTCGGGTCCTCGGCATCCTGGGCCGCACCGGGAGCGGCAAGACCACCCTGGCCCGGCTGCTTCTGCGTTTCTACGATCCGACGAGCGGCGCGGTCCGGCTTGGTGGCGTCGATCTCCGCGAGGCCGCGCTGGACGCGATCCGGAGCCGAACCACGCTGGTCAGCCAGGACGTCCAGCTCTTCCGCGCCTCCATTCGCGACAACCTGACGCTGTTCGATGCCACCATCGATGACGCGCGGCTCTTGGCGGTCGTTGAGCGGATCGGTCTCGACGGGTGGCTGGGCGCCCGGTCGGCGACCGACGCGCTTGGCACGGAGATGACCGCCGGCAGCCTCTCGGCCGGCGAAGCCCAGCTTTTGGCGCTCGGCCGGGTCTTTCTTCGCGACCCCGGGCTGGTGATCCTCGACGAGGCCTCGTCGCGCCTGGATCCGGCGACGGAGCGTCAGATCGAGGGCGCGATCGATGGGCTGCTGGCGGATCGCACGGCGATCATCATCGCCCACCGGCTGGCCACGGTGGAGCGGTGCGACGAGATCGTCATCCTGGAGGAAGGCCGCGTCGTCGAGCAGGGATCGCGGGTCGCCCTGGCTGCGGATCCGAGCTCCCGATTCGCCACGTTGCTGCGGACCGGGCTCGAGCCGGTGCTGGCATGACGATCGCCGACGACTCCATCGGGACCGGCCGATTCCTCTGGCGGATGGCGATGTACCGCCCCGGCATCTACCTCGGCGACACCGTCATCTGGGTCGGTTTCTACGCCTCACAGCTCCTCCCCGGGCTGATCGCCCAGCGCGCGTTCGACGCGATCCAGCAGGGGGCGGCGGATGTGCCCGCGATCCTGTGGTTCGCCGCGCTCTTCGTCGGGGTGGGCGTCGCCAATGCCGCGGTGCAGCTCGCCGGCCACCTCGTCGATGTCGGGTTCCGCTTCGGCGTCTCCGGAGTGCTTCAACGCAACCTGCTCATCGAGGTCCTGCGCCGTCCGGGGGCGCGCTCGCTCGATCGGACCCCCGGGGAGGCGCTCAGCGTCTTTCGCGACGATGTGGAGCACGCCGAGAACGGCGCTGACTGGACCATCGACATGATCGGGAACCTCGTGTTCGCGGCCGTGGCGATGACGATCCTCATCCGGGTGAATGCCCAGATCGCGATCTTCGTCTTCGCCCCGCTCGTCGCGATCGTGCTCATCGCGCAGCTCGCGACGACCCGCCTGCGCCAGTCGCGCGCCGCGAGCCAGCAGGCCACCAGCCTGGTCACCGGCGCGCTCGGGGAGATCTTCGGCGCGGTCCAGGCGGTGCAGCTGGCCCGGGCAGAGCGCGGTGTGGTCGAGCACTTCCGGCGTCTCAGCGAGGAGCGCCGCCGGGCGCTGTTGCGCGAGCGTGCGTTCGCGCTCGTCACCCAGTCGATCTACTGGAACACGGTGAACCTCGGGATCGGGCTCATCCTGCTTCTCGGCGCGCAGGCGATGCGGTCGGGGAGCTTCACCGTCGGTGACTTCGCGCTCTTCGCGTCCTACCTCGGCTTCGTCACGCAATTCACGGGTTTCGCCGGGATGTTCGTGACCCAGTACAAGCAGCTTCACGTCTCGGTGCGGCGGATGCTCGCGCTCATGCGCGGCGCATCCTCCGGCGTGTCTGCCGCCGGCCTGGTCGCGCGGACACCACTGCAGCTGGACGGACCGCTCATCACGCCGGTGCCGCGCCGCGGCGGCGAGCTGCGCACGATCGAAGGGTCGGGGCTGACGTACCGGTTCGGCCGCGAGGCGAGTGATCCGAGCGGCCCGGGGATCTGTGACGTGTCGCTCCGGCTGGACCGCGGGACCTTCACCGTCGTCACCGGTCGGGTCGGCGCCGGCAAGACGACCCTGCTCCGCGTGCTCCTCGGTCTGCTTCCGGCCGAGGCCGGCGAGATCGTCTGGAACGGGGCGCGGGTGGACGATCCAAGCACGTTCTTCGTGCCGCCCCGCACCGCGTATGTGCCGCAGGTCCCGCGACTCTTCAGCGATTCGGTGCGCGCGAACGTCCTCCTTGGTCTCCCTGACGATGCCGGGCTCGATCGGGCGATCCGGGCGGCGGTGCTCGAAGGCGACATCCCGGATCTGGCCCAGGGTCTCGACACCCTCGTCGGCTCCCGCGGCGTGCGCCTCTCGGGGGGCCAGATGCAGCGCGTCGCGGCGGCGCGCGCGTTCGTCCGCGAGCCCGACCTGCTGCTCGTCGACG
>DATLEG010000315.1:0-2201 GCA_035525465.1 Saccharimonadales bacterium (SeqCode) | reverse complement strand
GATGAGCCGGGTGAGCTCCGCCACGGTGGCCTCGGTGCGGGACAGGATCCACCGATCGGCATCGACCAGATCGTCATCGGCCGCCGGCGACCGGTCGAGCGGGCCCACGAGCGCCGCGGGGTCGGCCTCGATCCGGCCGAGCACGAAGCGCCCGATGTTCCAGAGCTTGTTCGTGAAGTTCCGGGCGTGGTCGAGCTTGGCCATCGAGAACTGGCTGTCCGCACCGGCGGAGAGCCCGTTCACCAGCGCGAACCGGAGGGCGTCCGCGCCGTGCTGCTCGATGAGGCCGACCGGACTCATGACGTTGCCCTTCGATTTGCTCATCTTGTCGGTGCCGGTGCGGACCATTCCGTGGAGATAGACGGTGCGGAAGGGCACCTGGCCGGTGTTCTGGAGCCCCATCATCATCATCCGCGCGACCCAGAAGAACAGGATGTCGTAGCCGGTCTCGAGCATGCTCCCGGGGTAGAAGCGCGCGAGATCCTCGGTGCGCTCCGGCCAGCCGAGGGTGGAGTGCGGCCAGAGCGCCGAGCTGAACCAGGTGTCGAGGACGTCGGGATCCTTCTTCAGATCGTCCGAACGGCAGCGGGGGCAGCGCGTCGGATCAGGGCCGTCCTCTTCGGGGACCACGATCTCGTCGCAGTCGCGGCAGTACCAGACCGGGATCGGATGGCCCCACCAGGTTTGGCGCGCGATCGCCCAGTCCCGGATGTTCTCCATCCAGTTGAAGTAGACCTTCTCGAACTTCGCGGGCACGATGCGGGTCCGGCCGTCGCGGACCGCCGCGATCGCAGGCGCCGCGAGCGGGGCCATCTTCATCCACCATTGCTTGAGGACGAGCGGCTCGTCGACGGTCTCGCAGCGGTCGTGCACGCCGACCGCATGGGTGATCGGCTCCTGCTTCACCAGGAGGCCCCCCGCCTGCAGCCGCTCGACCGCCGCCTTGCGCGCGGTGTCGCGGTCCAGGCCGGCGAGCGGTCCGGCGACCGCGGTCATCCGGCCGCGGGTATCG
This sequence comes from Saccharimonadales bacterium (SeqCode), assembly GCA_035525465.1. Lineage (GTDB taxonomy): Bacteria > Chloroflexota > Limnocylindria > P2-11E > P2-11E > UBA4735. The sequence goes on along the minus strand of DATLEG010000315.1, from coordinate 1,189 downwards.
ATCACCGTCAGCACCGGTAGGCCATGGCGCTGCCCGATCTCGAAGTCCGTCGCGTCATGGCCGGGCGTGACCTTCAGCGCACCGGTGCCGAACGCCGGGTCCACGGCGGCATCGGCCAGGATGGCGATCCGCCGCTCCGCGATCGGCACGAGCACCGCGGCGCCGATGAGCCGGCTCCAGCGGGCGTCGTCGGGGTGGACCGCGATCGCGGTGTCAGCGAGGATCGTCTCCGGCCGCGTCGTCGCGACCACCAGGTCCGGCGTGCCCTCCGGCATCGGATCGGCCCAGGGATAGCGGACGTAGCTCAGCTGATCGGTCCGCTCGCTGTGCTTCGCCTCGATGTCCGAGTAGGTCGTCTGGCAGGTGAGGCACCAGTGGACGATCCGGTCGGCCCGGTAGAGATGGCCGGCGCGGTACAGGCGGATGAAGTGCGTCCGGACGCGACGCTGCATGTCCGGATCCATCGTGAACTGCACCCGGGTCCAGTCGAGGGAACAACCGAGCATCCGGAGCTGCCGGTAGATCCGCGGCTGGTAGTGCTCCATCCAGCGCCACATCTCGGCGAGGAATTCCTCGCGCCCCAGGCCGGCGCGCTTCTGGGCCGGATCCGGGTCGGTCCCCCGGCGGCTCCCGTACTCCTTCGCGAGCTCCTTTTCGACCACGATCTGGGCGATGATCCCGGCGTGGTCCGAGCCGGGGAGCCAGAGCGTCGGCTCGCCGCGCATCCGGTGCCAGCGGGCCATGAGGTCCTCGTAGCCACCGAACCCGAGCGCGTGCCCGAGATGGAGGTCGCCGGTCACGTTCGGCAGGGGCAGCATCATGACGAACGGGCGCTCGCCCTCCCGGGGCGGCGGGGGGGTGAAGAAGCCGGAGCGCTCCCACCAGTCGTAGAGGAACGTCTCCACCGCGGAGGGCTCGAAGTTCTTGCCGCGATAGGCGGTGACCGCGTTCGGTGCCGGCTCGATCGTGGTCGCCATCCGGGTCGGCCACCCCCTCTGCGGTCGCTGCCGATCTCGACCGAAGTCTACCGAACCGGAGGCCCGGCTCGTGCCACACCGCGGGACGTGCGGGACGTGCGGGTCGCGACTAGGACGCGGTCCCGCCCGAGGCCCGCTGACGGCCGAGCTGCTTCTGCCGATACATCGCGCGATCGGCGGCGTCGACCAGCGCGTCGACCGTGGTGGCCGCT
>DATLEG010000313.1:0-4943 GCA_035525465.1 Saccharimonadales bacterium (SeqCode) | reverse complement strand
GTCCACGACGCCAGTCCACCACCCGCGCCTGGGCCGCGCCTCGCCCGTTCGGGTGTCCGCGCCGAAGTTCCCCCGATCGGGCCACGTTCGCCTAGACGCCGTCCGCGGTGACCCGCACGCTCTGGGCGACGACGATGCCGGCGACGACGATGAGGCCGCCGGCGACCTGCGGAAGCTCGAGCGCCTGGCCGATGAGCAGCCAGGCGGCGATCGCGGCGATCACCGGCTCGCTCGTCGACGCCAGGCCGACCCGTGCCGCGGGAATGAGGCGGACCGCGCCGACGCTGAAGAGGTACGGAACGACCGTCGCGATGACGACCACCCCGAGCACATGGAGGCCGAGCTCGCCGCTCACAGCCGACCAGGGCAGCGTCCACGGTGGCCGGGCGATGGACCAGGCGACCGCCGCCGTGCCGAAGCCGGCGCAGAGGAGCGCCCAGCTCGAGTAGCGCGCCGCGAGCCGCTCCGCGAGCAGGAAGTAGGACGCCAGGATGACCGCGTCGAGCGTCGCGAGGAGCGCCCCGAGGCCGTTCACCTGGCGCAGCTGCGCGTCGTAGGCCCCCACCACGAAAAAGCACCCGATCAGGGTGAGCGCCCCCGCGATCCACAGCCGCAGGCCGACCGGCCGGCCGCGCAGCCGCCAGAAGCCGAGGATGAGGAGCGGTGCGGTGTACTCGATCACCAGCGCGACGCCGATCGGGATGCGCTGGATCGCTTCGTAATAGACCAGCTGCACGGCGAGGACCCCAAGGAGTCCGAATGCCGCCAGGAGCGGGAGGTCCGCCCGGCGGAAGGCGAGCTCGCGACGCTTGAACGCGAGGGTGATGGTGAGGAACACGGCGAACCCGAGGAGCACGCGCAGCTCCGCGAGGGTGGAGGGGGGCATCCCGAGCTCGAAGGCGCGCTTGGCGATGACGCCACCGACCGCGTAGAACGCGGCAGCGACGATCGCGAAGCTGTAGCCGAGGGCGGTCCGGCTCAGTCGGCGTCCCAGTCCCGCGGATACAGGAAGTCATGACCGATCGTCCGGAGACTGACCTTGGCGATGATCGGCATGACCCGCTTGAAATGATTCCGCCGGATGAGCTCGCGGATGCGGGTGATGACCGCCGCGTCGAACCCGAAGGCCACGAGGTCCCCCGGCGGCACCCGCCGGTCCACGAGGTGGTAGAGGATGAGATCGGCGACCGGGTAGCTGAACCCGAGCTCGGCCTCGTCGGTCTGGCCGACCCACAGATCCGCCGTCGGCGCCTTCTGCCTGACCGCCGCGGGGACCCCGAGTGCGGTGGCCAGCTCACGGAGCTGGGTCTTGTAGAGATCGCCCACCGGATTGAGCGCTGAGGCGAGATCGCCGAACTGGGTGCCGTAGCCGAGCAGCAGCTCGGTCTTGTTGCTGGTCCCGAGGACCAGACCGTCCGGCCAGGAGCGGTCGTACTCGATGCTCTTTCGCTCGCGCGCCATCTTGTTCCCCAGCCGGATCCGATCCGCGTCCGGGACCGTCGCGAAATACGCGTCGACCTGGGCGGTGATCGGGACCTCCTCGAGCCGGATCCCGAACATCGCCGCGACCGCCTCGGCATCCTCGCGGGACCGCTCGCTGCTGGTGCGGTGTGGGGTGTAGAGCGCGGTGACCTGCGCCGGACCGAGCGCCTCCGCGGCGAGGGCGGCGACGACCGCGCTGTCGATCCCCCCGGAGAGGCCAAGGACGACCCGGCGCAGACCGGTCCGGAGGGTCTCGTCGCGCAGGAAGCTGGTGAGCATCGTGCGGACGAGACCGGTGTCGATCCGCAGCGGCGACGGGTCCGCGGGGTCCGGTCGGAGCGAGCCGATCCGCTCTGCGTCGGAGATCGTCACCTCGTCGGTCCGGCTTCCCGGCCGGGGTCGCCGTGACCGAGATCGCCGGTCAGGCGGAGGCCGAAGCGGCCGGCAAGCGCTTTGAGGACGAGCTCCGGCCGCTCATCACGCAGAAGCGGATTGCGCGCCCGCTCGCGCGCGGCAAGATCCAGGTCCAGATCGGCGATGAGCAGCTCCTCCGCGAACTCCCTGGCCCGCGCGATGACCGTGCCATCCGGCGCGACCACCTCGGAGCCGCCCCAGAAGCCGATGCCGTCCTCGTGCCCCACCCGGTTCGCGAAGACGACATGGAGGGTGAGGTACTGGGCAAAGAAGCGATCCATGAGCCGGCAGGATGCGGCGGTGCCAAGGTCACCGCCCTCCGCCACGCCGCGTCCGGGACTGGCTGACGGTGCCAGGATGACGGTCGCCCCGGCGACGGCGTAGAGGTACGGCACCGAGAGATGCCAGAGGTCCTCGCAGATCGCGATCCCGGTGGTCCCGAGGCTCGAGGAGAAGGTGGTGAACTCGTCCCCCGCTCCGAAGTACCGGCCGTCGTCGAAGATGCCGTAGGTCGGCAGATAGACCTTGCGGTGGACGTGCCGGAGCTCACCGCCCGACCAGTAGCCCTGGGCGATCTGGAGCCGCCCGTCGGGTCGGCGCTCGACGAACCCGGCGCTCACATCGATGGCCCGGGACGCCAGCGCGATCGGACCGAGTGACGGGTCGTCCGCCGGGCGTGCGATCTCGCCGGCCAGATCCTTCAGGTAGTAGCCGGTGAGCGAGAGCTCGGGGAAGACGATCAGGCCCGCTCCCGCGGCCCGAGCGCGCCGGATCCAGTCTTCGTGCAGGGCGAGGTTCCGCGAGAAGGCTCCGAGCGCCGGGGAGCACTGCGCGATCGCGATCCGCGCCGTCACCACCGGTTCATGGCCGCTGATAGCTCGTGAGCCGATCGGCGTATTGGTGGGCAAGCGCCCAGGCCCGCCCCTCGTCACGCGCCTCGGTCCAGACATTGAACAGCGGCTGGTCCGCGTCCGGCAGCACGAGCGCCCATTCGTCGTCCCATTGATGCTTCACGCCGTCGACCTGCTTGGTCCGCTCGGTGTCCTTCTCCTGCGCGAGCATCCGCATCACCCGTCCCTTTTCCTGCCAGGGGCAATCCACTTTGAGCCGGGCCATGTGCGCGACCGGGGTCGCGTCCATCACCTCGCTCAGCGGCCGCCCATCCCGGGCCAGGAATTCGAGCAGCTTCACGATCGCGAAGAGCCCGTCGAAGGACGGGTGGAAGCGCGGGAAGATGAATCCCCCCAGGCCATCGGCGACCAGTTGGGGATGCTCGCGCGCGGCATAGCTCATCTGCGCCTCGGCGGACGCGCGGACCCGCTGGACCCTGCCGCCCGCGGCGGCGACGAGCGGCTCGATCGCCATCGGACCGAAGACCGGGACGGCGACGATGCCCGGATCCGCCCGCGTCGCCAGGCCGGTGAAGGCGGTGAGGAAGTGCCGATCATCCACGATGCGGCCCCGGTCGTCCACGATGAAGATCTTTTCCCCGCCCTGGTCCAGGGTCACGCCGAAGCTCGCGCGCAGGGTCGAGGTGATCGCGGCGAGCTCCCGCATCTGCTCCTGGAACTCATCGAACGATCGGGCGCCGACGTTCGCCGATACGACGGAGTTGATCCCGATGACGTCGACATCGAGCTCCTCGAGCAGCTGCGGGAGGAATTGCGCGGCGGTCCCGTGCGAATAGTTCAGGACGATCTTGAATCCACCGGTCGCGACCGCTGTTCGCTGGACGACCTGGGCCAGGAAGGTCTCGCTGTACGCCTCCCCGACCCGGGGCGACTCGAAGATCCGGCCGATCTCGTCCCAGGACGCCCGTCGGAAATCCTCCCGGAAGAAGACGTTCTCGACCTTCCGCTCCTGGGCCTTGTTCATGTCGAGCGCCTGCGCGTCGAAGAACTTGATGTCGCAGACCCGGACGTCGAACGGCGAGACCCGGACGTGCACGCCTCCGTCAGCGCCGATCCGGCGGGTGTGGAAACGACCGATCGGCAGGGGTGCCTGCGAAAGGTCGGCGACATCCACGCCGGCGCCGAGGATCCCGCCCATCAGGGCGCGCTTGAGCATCCGGCTCGAACGGTGCTGGTCGCGGTTCATCGTCACGGTCGCCCCCCGCGGCAGGGCCGAGGCGTACGCGGCACCGAACCGCGCCGCGAACTCCGGGGTGAGGTCGACGTTCACCAGGCCGGTGACGCCGAAGCGGCCGAACAGCGCACGGCGCCCCTGCGCTCCCCAGATCAGGCTCGCCCCCACCACCGCGCCGGCCTCCACCTGTTTGTCCGGCCAGATCTTCACGGCGGCACGGACCCGGGCTCCCTCGTTCACGACGGAGTGGTCTCCGACGACCGATCCTTCCTCCAGGATCACGCCCGACTTGAGCGCGCACTGTCGGCCGACGATCGCACCCCGCAGCTCGGCACGTTCGCCGATGTAGGTATTGCGCCACACGATCGAGCCCTCGACGTAGGCGCCCGAGTCCACGACGACCGAGTCGCGCAAGACGGTCGGCCCGACGACCTGCGCGCCTCCGGCGATCCGTACGCCGGCGCCGAGATAGAGCGGGGCGACCAGCCTGGCGCTCGGCTCGATCTCCACCTCGCCTCCGGTGAAGATCCCCGGCGCGATCTGGGTGCCGAGCGTGGTGCCCGCCATCTTCCCCCGCAGGAGGTCGGCGTTCGCGCGCGCGTATTCGCTGATCGAGCCCACGTCGGTCCAATACCCCTCGGCGACGTACCCGTAGAGCGGCTCGCCCTCCGCGAGGAGCTGGGGGAACAGGTCCTTGCTGAAGTCGAAGGCCGCGCCGATCGCGTAACGCTCCAGGACCCGGGGCTCGATCACGTAGATCCCGGTGTTGATGGTGTCCGAGAAGACCTCACCCCACGACGGCTTCTCCAGGAATTTCGTGATCCGGCCGTCCGGATCGGTGATGACCACGCCGTATTCCAGGGGGTCGGGGACCCGCACGAGCGTGAGCGTCACCGCCGCCTTGCGCTCCTTGTGGAAGGCGATGACCTTCCCGAGGTCGATGTCGGTGAGCGCGTCACCGG
>DATLEG010000312.1:0-5751 GCA_035525465.1 Saccharimonadales bacterium (SeqCode) | reverse complement strand
GGCGCGCTCATCGGCGCTCTCCTCGGGGCGATCGTCCGTGGACTCCACCGGCGGCGGCGCGCTCATCGGATCCGGCGGCGTCGGCGCGGGGACCGGGGTTCTCGGCGCGGCGACGGGCCCGGCGAAGATGGAGCGGCGCGGCTCCGCGGGCACCGGATCGGCCGCCGGCACCGGCGCCCAGTTGTGCGCGGGCTCCGGGGCCACCGGCTCGGCCGAGGCGTTCCCGACCGATCCCACCCCGGCGCCGTCGCTGAATCCCTGCACCGGGAGCCCGCATTCCACCGCGATGCTCACCAGTCCCGGGTCTTCCCCGCCCGCGGTCAGGGCGTAGCGGATCTCGCGCAGCGCGGACTCCCGATCGCCGGCGCTGATCGCCGCGTGCGCGAAGCGACGCTGCTCGGCGACCGCGCCGGCGTGGTCGCCGGCCAGCTCGAGCGCGGCGGCGAGATGGCGGTGCACCGCGGCATCCGACGGACCAAGCGGGATCGCCTCGTTCAGCAGCGTGATCGACCCGGAACGGTCGCCGCCCTTGGCCAGGCTTGCCGCGCCGGCGCGAAGCGTGGTCAGCGCGGCCGCGCGGTCGTCCTGCTCCACGAATACCTTGGCCAGCCCGCGGTACCCCCCGCCGAGCGCGGGGAAATGCGCGATGAGGTAGCGGAACTGCTCCTCCGCCTGCCGAAGGCGACCGGCCTGGAGGTCACGCAGACCCGAGGCGAGCGCGACCTTGTAGTTAAAGTCGTTCGCGGCCGTCATTTCGTGCGTAGTGTGCGCCACCGGCGCCGCGGGGTGGCGTCGGGCGGTCTGTCAGGGGTGGCGCAGGCCGTCGGTCGGGCGCCTTACCGCTTGGTGAACTGCGGCGCCTTGCGGGCGCGCTTCAGTCCAGGCTTCTTCCGCTCTTTGGCCCGCGGGTCGCGGGTCAGCAGACCGGCCTTCCGCAGGGCGGCGCGATGCTCCGGATCCACCTGCAGGAGCGCTCGTGAGATCCCGTGCGAGATCGCCCCCATCTGGCCGGACTCCCCGCCGCCCTCGACCTTCACCATCGCGTTGAAGCGGCGCGCGGTGTTGGTGACGGTGAACGCCTGGGTCGCGAGATCCGGATAGCCGTCCCGGCCGAAGTACTCGTCGAGTGGCTTGCCATTGACGATGACGTTCCCTTCACCGGGGACCAGACGGACCCGGGCGATGCTGGTCTTGCGACGCCCGGTACCCTGGAAATACGGAAGGTTCTTCATCTACTGCTTCTCCATCCCGGCCAGCTTCTCCGGCCGCTGCGCCTGATGCGGATGCTCTGGTCCGGCGTAGATGTACAGCTTGCGCGCCATCTGCTCCCCCAGGCGGTTCTGGGGAAGCATGCCGCGGACCGCGCGGCGGATGACCTCTTCCGGCCGGCGCTCGAGCAGCCGCTCGAGGGTCTCCGACTTGAAGCCCCCCGGATAGCCGGAGTGCCGGACGTAGGCCTTGTCCTTGAGCTTGTTCCCGGTGACCTTGATCTTGGCCGCGTTGATGACGACGACGGCATCGCCGGTGTCGAGGTGGGGGGCGAACGTGGGCTTGTGCTTCCCGCGCAGCGTCGAGGCGATCTGGGTCGCCAGACGGCCGAGGATCGCGCCGTCGGCGTCGACGACGCGCCAGGCCCGCTCGATCTCGCCGCTCTTCACGCTGTGGGTCTTCTGCACCGTCATCTGACTCATCGATGTTCCCTCGTCGCCATTTCGTTGTCTTCCCTGTAGGTCACCCGCATCAGGCAAAGCCCCCCGGGAGGAGCGCTCGGCCCCGCCAGCGAGCGATCCCGTCCGGCCACGATCTCATCGAATCGCGCCAGATCGATCCTCCCCCGCCCGATCCAGAGCATCGTGCCGACGATCGCCCGCACCATGCCCCGGAGGAACGCGTCGGCCTCGATCTCAAACCGGAGGAGGCGCCCCTCCGCCTGGTCCAAGCTCGGGTCCGAGCTCCAGGCCGCCCGCCGCACCGTCCGGATCCCCCCCTCGCCCGTGGCGAAGGCCGAGAAGTCCCGTTGGCCGGTCAGACGGTCCGCCGCGTCGCGCATCGCCGCCAGATCGAGCACCTGGGGATACCAGTGCTCGCGTCGCTCCAGCGGACGGCGCGCTTGCGCGTTCCAAAGCCGATATTCATATGTGCGTCCCGTTGCCGAGAACCGGGCGTGGAATCCCTCCCCGCACGGCTCGAGCGCCGAGATCGCGATGTCCGCCGGGAGCAGGGCGTTGACCCCGCTCCCCAGATCGCTCCCGGACAGCGCGCTCGCCGTCCGGAAATTGATCACCTGTCCGATCGCGTGGACCCCCGCGTCGGTCCGTCCCGCGCCGGTGACCCGCACCGGCTCGTTGCAGATCCGCGCGAGCGCCCCTTCGAGCTCGCCCTGGACCGTCGGCGCGTTCTCCTGCACCTGGAACCCGGCGTACCGGGATCCGTCGTAGGCGACGCGCGCCCTCCAGTTCCCCGTTAGGCCTTCGCTTTCTTGGTCGCGGTGGACTTCTTGACCGTCTTTTTTGCCGCTGCTTTGGTGGCCGGCTTCTCCGCCGTGGCGGTGTCGGCCGTGGCTGCGGCGCGGCGTCGCGGAAGCGCGAGCCGGCGCCGGGGCGCTGCCTTTGCCGCTTCCGCGTCGCTCTGCTCCTTGATCAGGTCGGCGCCCGGCATCAGCTCGATGAGCATCATCGGCGCGCTGTCGCCGACCCGGCGGCCAAGGCGGGTGATCCGGGTGAAGCCCGACGTGCGGTCGGGGTAGCGGCCCGCGAGATCGGTGAAGAGCTTCTCGACGATCTCGGGCTCGGGGAGCCAGGCGATCGCCTTGCGGCGGGCGGCCAGAGAGCCGTCCTTGCCGAGAAGGATCATCCCGTCGACGAAGCGCCGGACCTCTTTCGCCTTCGGCTCGGTCGTCTTCACGCGCTCGTAGCGCAGGATCGACAGCGTGAGGTTACGGAACATCGCCTTGCGATGCGCCGTCTCACGCCCGAACTTGCGCTGATGTACCTGGTGCGGCATTACTGCTCCTCGCGTCCCGCGCCGGTGCGGACCTGCTCGTCCTCATCAGCGAGGGTGTTCCCCTCGTCGACGGCGTCGCCGGCCTCGCCAAGCTCGGCGACCTCATCGGCGCCGATCTCGTCCAGGGCGACGTCGCCTTCCGCGGAGGGCAGCGGCGCCTCGATGAGGCCGCGCGCCACGAGGCGCTCCTTGATCTCGTCGAGCGACTTCTTGCCGAAGTTGCGCATCCGGAGCAGCTCTTCATCGGGGGTCTGCAGCAGCTGCCCGACCTTCGTGATGCCGTGCCGCTTGAGCGAATTGAACGCGCGCTGCGGAAGATCGAGATCCTCGATCGGCATGTCGGCGATCGCCGACGGCACCGAGCTCCCATTGCTCCGGGGGGGCTGGGCGAGCGCGGTCTGCGCCCGGGTCAGCCCGGTGAACAGCGAGAACTGCTGGACCAGGATCTGCGAGCCCTGGGCGATCGCTTCGTCCGGGGCGGTCGAGCCATCGGTCCAGACCTCGAGGATGAGCTTGTCGTAGTTCGTGACCTGACCGACACGGGTGTTCTCGACGCTGAAGTTCACGCGGCGGACGGGGCTGAAGAGCGCGTCGATCGGGATGACCCCGATCGGCAGGCCTTCCCGCTTGTCGCCCGAGGTGAACCCGCGGCCGGTCTCGACCGTCAGCTCCATCCAGAGCGAGGCCTCCGGCTCCAGGGTCGCCAGCTTCAGCTCGGGATTCACGATCTCGACCTCGCTGGTGGTCTGGATGTCACCGGCGGTGACGTCGCCCGGGCCCTCCTTCTCGAGGGTCAGGGTGACCGGCTCACCGGCAAAGGAGCGCAGACGCACCTGCTTCAGGTTGAGGACGATCTCGACGACATCCTCCTTCACGCCGGGGATGGTGGAGAACTCGTGGGCCACACCCCGGACCCGCGCGGCGGTGATCGCCGCGCCGGGGCGCGAGGAGAGCAGCACCCGGCGGAGCGAGTTCCCGAGGGTGGTGCCGTAGCCGGCGGGGAGCGGCTCGCAGACGAACGTCGCGTGACGGTCATCCCCCTCGAGGCGCTCGATCTTCGGGTATTCCAGTTCAACGATGGACATGGGTCTTGTTCCTTCCTGCGACTACCGCGCGGATCGCCTCGCGATCAGCGCGAATAGTGCTCGACGATCAGCTGGGTATCGACCTGCGATTCGATCTGCGCGCGCGGCGGCGTGGTCGTGACCTTGGCGGTGAACGCCTCGGGATCGACCTCGAGCCAGCCGGGACGGGTCTGGGTCTTCGCCCAGGCGAGCATCTCCTCGAAGTACTTGGAAGCCCGGCTGGACTCGACCACCGCGACGGCGTCCCCGGCCTTCACGATGAAGCTCGGGGTCTTCGTACGGCGGCCGTTGACGGTGATGTGCGCGTGGCTCACCAGCTGGCGCGCCTGGCTCCGGGACTTGGCGAATCCGGCGCGATACACGACGTTGTCGAGGCGGGCCTCGAGCAGCTCGAGGAGCACGTCACCGGTCGCCCCGCGCGCTTCGGTGGCGTTGTCGAACGTGTTCTTCATCTGCTTCTCGAGCACTCCGTAGACACGGCGCATCTTCTGCTTCTCGCGCAGCTGGAGCGCGAAGTCGGAGACCTTGCGGCGACGCTGCTGATGCATCCCCGGAGGCGAGCTCCGCTTCTCGAAGGTGCACTTGGTCATGCACTTCTCCCCCTTGAGGTACAGCTTCATCCCCTCGCGGCGGCAGAAGCGACAGACCGGACCGGTGTAACGAGCCATCAGGCCTCCTCTAGACCCGGCGCCGCTTGGGAGCGCGGCAGCCGTTGTGCGGGATCGGAGTGACATCGGTGATCGCGGTGACCTCGAGCCCGGCAGCCTCGAGCGCGCGGATCGCGGCCTCGCGGCCGGCGCCCGGACCGCGGACGAAGACCTCGACGGTCTTGAGTCCCTGGTCCATCGCCTTGCGCGCGGCGTTCTCGGCGGTGACCTGCGCGGCGTACGGGGTGCTCTTGCGTGAGCCTTTCCATCCGGAGGCCCCGGCCGACGACCAGGCGAGGACGTTCCCGGCCGGATCGGTGAGCGACACGATCGTGTTGTTGAACGAGGCCTTGATGTGCACCGTTCCGCGCGGCACCACGCGCTTCTCGCGCTTGCGGCGCGGGGCCGGCTTCGGCGCGCCCGTTGTGTCGGGAGCGTCGGCGGCGGTCGAGGCGGGCTTTTCCTGGCTCACGTTCTCTCCTACGTCTTCGCCGCGGTCTTCTTCTTGCCGGCGACGGTCTTGCGGGCACCGCGGCGGGTGCGGGCGTTCGTGCGGGTGCGCTGCCCGCGGACCGGGAGGCCGCGGCGATGACGGATCCCACGGTAGGAGCCGATCTCCTGGAGGCGCTTCACATTGAGCGCGACCTCACGCCGGAGATCGCCCTCGACGGTGTGCGCGCGATCGATGATCTCGCGGATCTTCGCGATCTGGGCCTCGGTGAGATCGCGCACGCGCACGGCGTGACCGATCTTCGCCTCATCGAGCACCTGCCGCGCCTTCGTCGCGCCGATGCCGAAGATGTAGCGGAGCGATACGTCGACGCGCTTCTCGCGCGGGATGTCAACGCCGGAGATGCGTGCCATTTCCTACCCCTGCCGCTGCTTGTGCTTCGGCTCGGAGCAGATCACGAGGATCACGCCCTCCCGCCGGATGATCTTGCACTTGTCACAGCGCTTCTTGACGCTCGCTCGGACCTTCACTAATACCTCACCCGCCGTGTGATGCGACCGCGCTT
>DATLEG010000308.1:0-4529 GCA_035525465.1 Saccharimonadales bacterium (SeqCode) | reverse complement strand
GGCTTCCTGGCGGCGGAGCTCTCTAGCTCGTGCGGACCTTGTCGGGGTAGTGGGTCCGGACCTTCTGGACCTTGGGTGCGGCGTTGTAGCGGATGTAGGCGTCGTCGGGATTGCGCGCGGCGTAGTCCTGGTGATACGTCTCGGCCTCGTAGAACGCGACCAGCGGAACGACCTCGGTCACGATCGGCGCGTTCAGCACCTTCGCCGTCTCGAGCTGCGCGATGTACGCGGCCGCGACCCGCTGCTGTCCCGGGTCGGTGTAGAAGATCGCCGAGCGGTACTGGCGGCCGACGTCGTGCCCCTGCCGGTCCCGGGTCGTCGGGTCGTGGGCGATGGAGAAGAACACCTTGAGGAGCTGGCCGTAGCTCGTCGCCGCGGGGTCGAATCGGATCTCGACGGCCTCGGCGTGATCGGTCCGGCCGGTGCAGACGGTCCGGTAGTCCGCGGTCTCCCTGGTCCCTCCGGCGTAGCCGGAGAGCACCGCGGAGACGCCGCTCAGCTGCTTGTAGACGGCCTCGACACACCAGAAGCACCCACCCGCGAGCACCGCACGGTCGGCCGCTCCGGCATCGTCATCGGTCGGGTCGGGGAACTGTTCGGGAGAGACCATCCGCTTTCACCTCTCATCGCCGCAGGCACTACCCCGGGAACAGAGGCAGCCGACCTCCTGTTCCACCGCGACCGGGGAAGGCCGTATCTTGCCGGCGTGCCGATCTGCGTGTGGGCCGAAGCAAGCCCGGAGCTGCGCCGGTACCACGACCGGGAGTGGGGTCGCGCCGCGCGCGACGATCGGACCCTTTTCGAGTTCCTCGTCCTCGAGACCGCGCAGGCCGGTCTGTCCTGGGCGACGATCCTCCGCAAGCGCGAGGGGTACCGCCGGGCCTTCGCCGGCCTCGACCCGGCGGCCGTCGCACGGTTCACCGCCGCCTCCGAGCGACGGCTCCTGGCCGATCCGGGCATCGTCCGGAACGCAGCGAAGATCCGCGCCGCGATCGAAAACGCCCGGCGGTTCAATGCGGTCTCTCGCGAGCACGGCTCGTTCTGGCGCTACCTCTCCCGGTTCCGGGATGGGAGCGCGCTGTCCTCGGACCTGCGCGCACGCGGCTTCAGCTTTACCGGACCGGTCGTGTGCACCTCGTTGCTCGAAGCGGTGGGACTGCTCGATGGCCATGCGCCGGGGTGTCCAGCTAAGCGGCCCGGGCCGGTGCGGGCTCCGCGGCACGACGCGGTGCGCGGATCGCGACCAGCACCGCCGCAATGACGATCGCGGCGCCGAGATAGGTGAGCGGCGCCGGGGCCTCGGCCTTCACGATCGCCCCCAGGATCACCGCGATGATCGGCACGATGACCCCGATGAGGCTCGCGTTGGTGACCGACCAGCGGGCGATGAGCCATGAGAAGAGCACGAACGCCCCGAGCGAGCCGGCCACGACCAGATAGAGCAGCGGAAGCCAGCCCCCGACCGTGACGGGGAGGGTATGCGCTTCCCCCAGCGCGAAGCTCACCAAAAGACAGACGATCGCCCCGACCCCCGCGCCCACGGCATTGGCCGGGATGGCCGCCTGTTTGGGGGCCTGCTTCAGCAGCACGCCGGACAGCGCCGCCGCGGTCGCGCCACTGAAGACCGTGAGAAGGCCGGCGAGCGGCACCGCCGCACCAAGCTCGCCGGCAAAGATGACCGCGACCCCCACGATCGCGACCAGCGCGGCGACGAGCTTGCGGATCACCAGTCGCTCGACGCCGAGTCCCGCCGCCAGCAGTGCGGTCGACAGCGGGACCGTCGCGAAGAGCACCGCCGCGATCCCGCTCGGCACGGTCTGCTCGCCGAGGTACAGGAGCGAGAAGTTCACGCCGAAGTTGAAGAAGCCGTACAGCGCCGCACCGCGGAGCGCCGCACCGCGGGGGAGCGGCATCCGGAGGGCCCGGCTTATCCCCAGAAGGAGGATCGCCGCGAGGATGAGCCGGAGCGCGGCGCCCCAGACGGGCGCGATCGCTTCGTTGCCGAGGCGGATCGCCAGGAACGTGCTGCCCCAGATCAGGCAGCAGCCGATGAAGGCCGCGTAGATCCGCATCCTCCGGACGATACCGGCCCGACCGGCGACCGGCTGCGGACGGCGCCATGACCGGTCTCTTCGGTGGCCGTATAGTTCGGTTTCCAAACTATTCGTGAGGCGAATCATGACTACGGAGACCCAGTCCGCGCCCCGCCCGCCCGCCGATCCGCTCGGCGACCTGATCGTCGGCCTGCTGCCGGTCCTGGGACGGTTCATCACCCAGACCCTGCGGGAGCAGGCCGGCCCCTCGCCCGAACGGATCCGGCTCCTCCGTCAGCTCGATCGCGGTCCGGTTCGGGCCGGCGAGCTCGCGCAGAGCTGCCTGCTCAGCCCGGCGACGGTGAGCGAGCTGACCGAGTCGCTGGTGCGCGAAGGTCATGTCCACCGCGACGCCGACCCGAGCGATCGTCGGGCCGTCGTGCTGGGGATCACCGCCAGCGGGGCGAGCGAGCTGGCCCGCATCCAGGCGGCGCTCACCGCCCGGATCGTCGAGCGGCTCGAGCACCTGACGCCTGACCAACGGGCACGCCTGACGGCGGCACTCACCGATCTCCACGCCGCGTTCACCGATCTTCCCGCGCCGAAGGAGGCTTCCCGTCATGGCCGCTGATCTTCACGGCCGCCGATTGGTCCTCGTGACCGTCGGCGTCATGCTCGCGCTGTTCCTCGCCGCCCTCGACCAGACCATCGTCGGCACCGCGCTTCCGCGGATCGTCGCCGAGCTGAAGGGCCTCGAGTACTACTCCTGGGTCCTTACCGCCTACCTGGTCACCTCCACGATCATGACCCCGATCTCGGGAAAGCTCGGTGACCTCTTTGGCCGCAAGCCGCTCCTCCTGGCGGGGATGATCGGGTTCGTGCTTGCCTCGGTCCTCTGCGGTCAAGCCCAGGACATGTTCCAGCTCGTCGCGTTCCGCGGGATCCAGGGAGTCTTCGGCGGCGTGCTGTTCTCCAGCGTGTTCGCTTCGGTCGCCGACCTCTACCCGCCGGCGCGTCGCGGGCGCGTCCAGGGGATCCTGGGCGGTATCTTCGGCATCGCCTCGGTCGTCGGTCCGACGATCGGCGGGTACCTTACCGACAACGTCGGCTGGCGCTGGATCTTCTATGTGAACGTCCCGGTCGGCGCGATCGCGATCGTCTTCGTCATGCTCACGATGCCGCGGGTGCGGACCACCGCCACCTGGCGGGACATCGACTTCATCGGCGCGGGCGTGCTGGCGGCAGGGCTCACCCCACTCCTGGTCGCCTTCTCTATCACTCGCGATCATGGCTGGGGCTCCCCGGAAGTCCTTGGTCTCCTCGGGATCGCCGTCGTACTGCTGAGCGCGTTCTATGTCATCGAGCGCCGCAACGACCACCCGATCGTCCCGTTCGAGCTCTTCAAGGATCGGACCTTCGCCGTCTCGGTCATCACCGGATTCCTGGTGGCCGTCGGCATGTTCGGCGCCATCGTGTACGTGCCGCTCGTGTATCAGGGCGTCCTGGGCATCCCCGCCACCGACTCCGGCCTGCTCATCACGCCGATGATGCTCGGTCTTGTCGTGGGCAGCGTCGTCACCGGGCAGCTCATGATCCGCATCGCTCGGTACCGGTTCATCGGGACATTCGGCGCCGCGCTCATGGCCCTCGGCATGTATCTCATGTCGACGATCACCGCTTCGACCCAGCAGCTCGAGGTCGTCCGGGATCTGGTCATGGTCGGGTTCGGCGTGGGCGTCACCTTCCCGCTCTATCTGAACGCGGTGCAGTCCGCCGTCGATCCGAGGTTCATCGGCGTGGTCACCAGCCAGATCCAGTTCTTCCGGAACATCGGCGCGACCATGGGGACCGCGGTGCTCGGTTCGGTCCTCTCCCAGCGGCTCCCGGTGAATATCGCGGCCAAGATCGACGAGCTCAAGCTGCCGCCGCAGGCAACCGGCTTCTCTCCCGCCGGGGGCGGCAATGTCCAGACCCTGTTCGACCCGGCGTCGCTCGCGGCGGCGAAAGCCGCTGTGCCACCCCAACTTGCGGGCGCCTTCGACTCGATCATCGGAGCGGTACGGGCGGCCCTCGCCCTGACGCTGCACGACGTGTTCCTGTACGCGATGGCCGCCGCACTCCTGGCGATGGTCGCCTCGGTCTTCCTGAAAGAGGTCCCGATCCGGGGACGCTCCGCGGCGAAGGCGAGCGAAGGTGAGGCCGTCCCGGCGTTCGGCGGCTAGCCCCGCCCGATCCGGCGCTTGATGGCCGCTGCCATCTCGCGCCGGGTCTCGCGCTCTTTGATCACCTGCCGCTTGTCATAGAGGCGCTTCCCCTTCGCTAGGCCGATCTCGACCTTGGCCACCCCATTGCGCACATAGAGGCGCAGCGGGACGAGGGTGTAACCGTGCTGCGAGACCTCACCGGCAAGGATGCCGATCTCGCCCCGGTGCAGGAGCAGGCGCCGGACCCGCGTCGGTTCGTGGTTCTCGAATGAGGCGTGGGTCCACGGGGCGT
>DATLEG010000300.1:0-5886 GCA_035525465.1 Saccharimonadales bacterium (SeqCode) | reverse complement strand
CGACCATCGAGCAGAAGCGCAAGCGGATCATCCTGACCGGCGACGTCCCGAGCCCGGTGAACCCGCCGACGGGCTGCCGCTTCCACACCCGCTGCTGGAAGGCCCAGCAGATCTGCGGCGAGGTGGACCCGGAGTTCATCGAGCATGCCCCGCGGCACTGGGCCGCCTGCCACTTCCCCGGTGCGTAGCGACCGGAGCTCCGTTCGGGCACGCGCGGGTCGTGGGGTCGTTGCCGGAGGCCTGCCTGGGCGTTCGGCGGGACGGACGCTCGCGGGACTCGTGGCCACGGCGCTGATCGTCGCCACCTGCACCGCACCGGACCTCCGGCAAGAGGCGTCGCTCCGACCGTCGGCGAGTCCGGTGGTCGGCGGGCGTTTCGTCGAAGGCGGGTTCTCGGATGTGCGCACGCTCCAGCCGGTGCTCTTGAACGATGCCATCTCGGCGAACGTGGCCGGCCGCATCTACGAGTCGCTCGTCCGCGTCGATCCGCGGACCGGGGAGATCAAGCCGAACCTCGGCAGCTGGAGCGTCTCGACGGACGGCCGCACCTACACCTGGGAGATCGCGCGGACGGCGAGCTGGTCCGACGGGAAGCCGATCGTGGCGAACGATCTCCTCACCGGCATCACCCTGGTCGCCAAGAGCAAGCGGACGGTCTGGAAGCCGAACTTCGCCGATGTCCTCGGTTTCCCCGAGCTCGCATCCGGGACGGCGGGGTCGCTGACCGGGTTCCGCATCGATCCGACCGACCAAAAGAAGTTCAGCGTGACCTTCGGCCGGGTGTTCTGTCCGGCCCTGATGAATGCGTTCGGCGGGAACTTCGTCCTGCCGACGCAGGTCTTCGGCCGGTACGCGACCGCCGAGAGCCGCGATGAGATAGATGTCGCGCCCGAGAACGACGCCCCGACGGTCGCGAGCGGTCCCTTCAAGCTCGGGGAGTGGAAGAAGGGGGACCAGGTCGTCTTGGAGCGGAATGCCAACTACTGGCGCGGTGCGCCCCTGCTGGATCAATACGTCTATAAGGTCGTCGCCGACTCGACCGTGCTGGCGCAGGGGCTCAAGAGCGGTCGGCTCACCTACGCCACGATCGAGGCGAAGGATCACGACGAGCTGGTCAAGGTCCCGGCGCTCCGGGTCACCGAATACCCCCAGCTCTCCGAGAGCTACATCGGGTGGAACGTGAAGAGCCCGGCCCTGCCTGCGCTTGGGGACAAGCGGATCCGTCAGGCCCTGGCCTACGGGTTGGATCTGGACCTGGTCATCGGCACCGCCCTGCTCGGCCATGGCACGAAGCTCGTCACCCAGGTCCCGACGGCCTCGTGGGCGGCGCCACGCAGTGGGCTCGAGCCATACGCGTTCGACCGCGCCAAGGCCGAGGGTCTGATCAGGGCCGCCGGCTACGCCAAGGGCGCCGACGGTATCTACGAGAAGGAGGGCAGACCGCTTGCGATCAGCCTGGTCGCGAACGAATCCCGAGACCGGTTCCTGCAGATCGTCGTGGAGCAGTACCGGGCCATCGGCGTGCGGGTGGCGGCGCGGGTCGAGACCTTCGAGCTGATGGCCGACCAGCTCCAGACGGGCAGCCAGGCGTTCCAGGCCTGGATCCTCGGTTGGACGCTGCCGGTCGATCCGGATCCGTACACGTTCTGGAGCGCCAGCGGCATCCCTGACGCGAAGGCGCGGAAGACCGGCTACAACTTCGGCTCGTTCACCTCGCCGGAGCTGGAACAGGCGATGACCGATGGCCGCACACCGGCGAACGGCGATTGCTCACTCGCCGCTCGGAAGAAGGCGTACGAGGCCGTCTATCGGATCCTGAACGACGAGCAGCCGTACAACTTCGGCTACTCGCCGAACGTCATCGCGGTGACCCAGCGGAGCCTGCGGGAATTCGCGCCGGATACGTTCGGCACCTATTGGAACATCGAAAAGTGGTGGCTCCAGCCCTGATCCGGACCAAGCTGGCCGTCGTGGTCGGGATCCTGGCCCTTGTCGGCTGCCAGCCCGCGCCCGTACCCGAGGCCACGCCGGCCCGGGGCACTCCGGTCGCGACGGCGACCGCGGCCGCGAGCCGGGTGCCCACCGGCGGCACCCTGCGGGTCGGCCTACCCGGCGACATCGGGCTGCTCGATCCCGGCGGCGGGGACGAGACCGCTGATCCGATCTTCCGACAGCTCTACGAAGGCCTGGTCGATCGGGTCGGCGACCGCACCGTCGGGCGGCTGGCCACGACCTGGTCCGTGGCCGCGGACGGCCGCACCTGGGCCTTCACCCTGCGGGAGGGGGTGCGCTTCCATGACGGCACGCCGCTCGATGCGGCCGCCGCGGTCGCCAGCCTCTCGCGGCCGATCGACCGGACCGGCGGAAGCGTCGACGCGGTCATCGAGTCCGCGACGGCCACCGGACCGCTGGCCCTCATCGTGACCACGCGCACCCCGTTCGCGCCGTTCCTGTCGCTCCTCGGCACGCCCCGCTACGCGATCGTCCGGACCGGGCGAGCAACCGCCGGCACCGGGCCCTTCCGGATCCCCGAGGGCGGCGCCGCGGCCCGCCCGCTCGTCCTGGAGCGCAACCCGGAGTATTGGCGGGCCGATGCCGCCGGGGTCCGGCTGCCCTACCTCGACCGCGTCGTGGTCCAGTCCTACCCCGATCCCGCGTCGCGGATCGCCGCGCTACGCAGCGGAGCGGTCGATCTGATCACCGAGCTGCCGATCGCCGATCTCCCGACGGTCCGCGCCGATCCGAGCCTGCAGCTGGTGGGACGGCCGGCGACGACGGTCCTTGCGCTCGCGCTCAATCTCGCGTCGCCGCCTCTGGGCGATCTTCGGGTGCGGCAGGCGATCGCGGCGGCGGTGAACCGGCGGGCGATCGTCGACCGGCTCCTGGCGGGGGAGGGCCGGCCGGCGACGCAGCTCCTGCCGCCCGGGACGCTCGGCTACGACGACTCGATCCTCGAGTTCGGACGGAACGATCCGGACGCCGCGAAGAAGCTGCTGGCCCAGGCCGGAAAGCCGGCGCTCGAGA
Source organism: Saccharimonadales bacterium (SeqCode) (assembly GCA_035525465.1). Taxonomy (GTDB): domain Bacteria; phylum Chloroflexota; class Limnocylindria; order P2-11E; family P2-11E; genus UBA4735. The sequence goes on along the minus strand of DATLEG010000300.1, from coordinate 2,862 downwards.
TCGACCTCTGGTACGTCCTCGGGGCGCCGTCGTCCCGGCCCGATGCCCGGCGGGTCGCCGAGTCGATCGCGGCGGACCTTGCCGCCGTCGGGATCACCGCCGATCTGAAGACGATCGATCCGGTCACCTTCGGCCTGTCCGTCCGGGAGAACCGGTATCCGCTCTGGATCGACAGCACGACCCTCACAGCCGGCGATCCGGACGAGGTCCTCGGGCGGCTGTTCATCCCGCCGGTGCTGGACGGGAAGGACCAGCCGACCGCCGGCGGCGCGTGGTCCGATCGCGAGTCGGCCGGGCTGCTGCGCAAGGCCCGGGGGGAGCCTGATGAGAGCAAGCGCTCGGAGCTGTACAAGCAGGTGTCGAAGATCGTGCAGCAGCAGATCCCGCGGATCCCGCTGACCTGGAGCAGCCCGCCCGCGGCGGCGACCCGGAAGGTCATCGACCCGCTCGCGTTCTGGTCGGGCGCGGCAGCGCTCGGACGATAGCCGCGCAGCGTCGTCCACGACACACCGGCCGGCCGACCATGGCGAGTACGCTCGCCCGGTCATGATGGTCGGGGGGCCGCACGTGTTCATGTGGGGCGGGAGCGGCGGCCGCGGCCGCGCCAAGCCATCCCTCGCGGTCTATCGCCGCCTGCTCGCGTTCGTCCGTCCCTACCGCCGGAACCTCGCCCTCGCGGCCGCGCTCCTGGTGCTGTCCACCGTGCTCGGGCTCATCTGGCCGCAGGTGGTCCTCCGGGTCCTCGACCTCGGGCTCCATGACCCCGAGCTTCTCGACCGGCTCATCCTCGTCCTCATCGCGGTGCTCCTGGTGCGCGCGGTCATCGACGGCGCGCGGCAGTACGTCATGACCTGGACCGGCGAGCGCGTCATCTTCGACCTGCGGATGGCGATCGTCCGGCACCTTCAGTCGCTGTCGCTCTCGTTCTTCACCGGGCGCAAGACCGGGGAGCTCATGTCGCATGTCACGAGTGACGCGACGCTGGTCCACGGGGTGGTGACCCAGACGATCATCTCGGTGCTCGGGCAGGTGCTCACCCTGGTCGGTGGTCTGGTCGTCATCTTCGTGATGAACTGGCGGCTTGCGCTCCTCACGCTCGTCGTCGCCCCGCCGATCGGGCTCCTCGGCCAGTACCTCGGCCGCCGGATCCGCAGCCTCTCCCGCGAGGCCCAGGACGCGCAGGGCGAGGCCGTCGGCGTGCTCCAGGAGGCGATCGCCGAGATCCGCACGGTGCAGGCCTTCACCCGCGAGCGCTACGAGGCCGACCGGTTCCACGACAAGCTCCTGGTCACGTTCGGTGCCGTGCTCCGGCGCGCGCGGATCTCCTCCACCCTCTTCCCGCTCATCGGCTTCCTCGGCTTCTTCGCCTCCATCGTCGTGCTCTGGTACGGCGGCCATCAGGTGATCGACGGGCAATCCACGCCCGGCCAGCTCGTCGCGTTCCTGCTGTACGCGGGGATGGTCGCCGGCCCGGTGGGCGGCCTGGCGTCGCAGTGGACCCAGGTCCAGGAGGCCTTCGGCGCCGCCGACCGGATCTTCGCGCTCCTCGACACCGCGCCCGCCGTCGGCGACGCTCCCGGGGCCGGGGTGCTGCCGCGCGGGGACGGGGAGATCGCGTTCCACGCGGTCTCCTTCCGCTATGCGAACGGGCCGGTCGTGCTCGAGGACATCACCGCGGTCTTCCGGGCGGGGGAGACGACCGCGCTCGTCGGCCCGTCCGGCGCTGGCAAGACGACCCTGGTGAGCCTGGTGGACCGGTTCTATGACCCGACCGCCGGCCGGATCACGATCGACGGCGTCGACCTGCGCAGCGTGACGGTGCGCTCGGTCCGGGAGCGCATCGCGGCCGTACCGCAGGAGCCGGTCCTGTTCGCCACCAGCGTCCGCGACAACATCCGCTACGGCCGCCTCGAGGCGACCGCGGCGGAGATCGATGCCGCCGCCGCTGCCGCGAACGCGACCGAGTTCATCGCCCGGCTGCCCGAGGGCCTCGAGACCGTCGTCGGCGAGCGCGGGGTGAAGCTCTCGGTCGGCCAGCGCCAGCGCATCGCGATCGCGCGGGCGCTGCTGCGCGATGCCAGGGTCCTGCTGCTGGACGAGGCGACCTCATCGCTCGACAACGAGAGCGAGTACCTGGTGCAGGAGGCGCTCGGACGGCTCATGGCCGGCCGCACGACGATCGTCATCGCCCACCGCCTCACTACCGTCGAGAGCGCCGACCGGATCCTCGTGCTCGAGCGCGGCCGCATCGTCGAGGACGGCACCCACACCACGCTCCTCGAGCAGGGCGGCCTCTACCGGCGCCTGTACACCCGCGCCTTCGCCCCTGAGGCGCCCGACGAACTGCCGGAGCTGGTCGGCCCCTTCGGGTAATGGTCAGGGTGGATCCAGGGAGCCAGGCTCATCGCGACCAGATCGGCGAACGCATCGGTCCGCGAGACCGCGCCCGCGGTGAGCAGGCCGATCGCGCCGGCGGCGGATCTGCTGTCCTCAACCCCGAACAGCGCGTCGATGAGCGTCCCGAGCTCTTCTCCGGCCTGGAGACCGGCCCGGAGCGACGGCGGCAGCAGCATCCGCAGCCCGCTTGCGTAGCCGGCCCGATCCCCGCGGTCGACCGCGACGACCCAGGACAGCAGCCAGACCCGGTCGCCCTCGATGCGGACCCCGCCCTCCAGACCAAAGCCGATGTCCGCATCGCCACGCGCGCGGGCGGCACGGGCTCGCGCCTCGGCGCCGTCCCGGGTCGCCTGGTCGCCGATCGGCTGCTCGCCCACTCCCGAGGGGACGGCGATCGCCTCGAGGGCGCAGTCCGGCGCGAGCTGGGCGAGCGCGGCACGGACCGCGGCGACCTTCGCCGGGTTG
>DATLEG010000297.1:0-3009 GCA_035525465.1 Saccharimonadales bacterium (SeqCode) | reverse complement strand
CATCGTCATGCTCGGCGCCGCGGCCCCCGGGATCGTCCTCGGCCTGGGGATCCTCCTCGCCTTCAACCACCGCCCGTTGCTGCTCAGCGGCACGGCGGCCATCTTCGTCATCGCGTTCGTGGTCCGCACCGCGCCGGTCTCGCTCCGCAGCACCGTCGCCGCGCTCCTCCAGATCGATCCCTCGCTCGAGCAGGCGTCCGCGAACCTGGGGGCCGGCCCGGCCACCACCTTCCGCCGGGTCACCCTGCCGCTGGTCCGGCGAGCGGTCCTCTCAGGAGCGATCTTCAGCTTCACCCGGAACATGACGACGCTCTCGACGATCGCCCTGCTCGTCACGCCGAACTGGCGGATCATGACCTCGCAGATCCTCAACGAGATCGACGCGCAGCGCCTGGGCTCCGGCGCGGCGTACTCGACGATCCTCATCGTCATCGTGCTGGGGACGGTCATCCTGCTGAACCGGGTCTTCGGGCGGACGGTCATCGAGGCGGGGGCGTGAGCGCGCCGCTCCGCCTGGCCGGCCTGGAGAAGCGGTTCCCGAACGGGACCGTCGCGATCGATCATCTCGATCTCGACGTCGCCGCCGGTGAGCTGGTCGCGCTCCTCGGCCCGAGTGGCTGCGGGAAGACGACGACGCTCCGCTGCATCGCGGGGTTCGAGGACCCGACCGCCGGGACGATCGAGCTTGGCGGGTCCCGTATCGACACCCTGCCGCCGAACCGGCGGGGCGCGACGATGGTCTTCCAGGGGTATGCCCTGTTCCCGCACCTGAGCGTCGCCGAGAACGTCGGGTACGGCCTCCGCGTCCGGCATATCCGGGGAGCGGCATTTCGCGACCGCGTCGGGACGGCGCTCGCGCTGGTCGGTCTGGACGGGCTGGGGGAGCGCCGCCCGCACCAGCTCTCCGGTGGCCAGCAGCAGCGCGTCGCGCTTGCCCGGGCACTCATCCTCGAGCCGGCGCTGCTGCTGTTCGACGAGCCCCTGTCGAACCTCGACGCGAAGCTGCGCGAGCACATGCGCCTGGAGATCCGCGGGCTCCAGCAGCGGGTGGGGATCACCAGCGTGTACGTCACCCACGACCAGGCCGAGGCGATGACCCTCGCCGATCGGGTGGCGGTGATGGATCAGGGCCGGATCGCGCAGCTCGGCTCCCCCCGCGAGATCTATGACGAGCCGGTGGACCGCTTCGTCGCCGAGTTCGTCGGGACCGCGAATTTCCTGAGCGGAACGGTGCGCGGGCGGGAGCAGGGGCTGGTCGTCGTCGACGTGCTGGGCGCGCCGCGGCGGGCATCCGCCGCGCCGGGAGCGTTCGCCGCGGGTGCCGCGGTCCTGGTCATGGTCCGCCCGGAGGAGGTCCGGCTGGCCGAAGGCGGCGGTTCGGGCACGACCCCGGCGACGGTGGTTCGCGCCGGATTCGTCGGCGCGGGAGCGATCTATCAGCTCCGCACCGCCGCCGGCGAGCTCCTCCTGGCGACCACGCCAATGGAGCGCGGGGTGGCCCTGCATCCGGAGGGCGCGAGCGTCGGTGTGCGCGTGCGAGACGGGGCACTGCGGGTGTTCCCACCGGCGTGATACCCGCCGCCGCCGCCGCCGGCGTACGGTGACCGGACGGTGAGAAGCCTGCCGCGCAGCCCGATGGTCTACGGCCGGCTCTTCGTCGCCCTCGCGATCGGCCTGTGGCTCGCGCTCGGCGGCGAGATCTACCTCCCGGCCGCGGTGGCGACGCTGGGGATCGTCCTCGCCGGCGCACTGCTCCTTGGGATCGCCGAGTGGCGTCGGACGCGACCCTATCGGCTGCCCGACTACCCGATCTCGGCGCTGGTCGCCGACGTGGTCGTGGCCGGGTTGTGGATGATCGGCTCCGCGACCACCCCCCGCGGCCTCGCCTTCGTGCTCTTCGTCGTCGTGGGCGCGCTCGCGACGTTCCGGCTGGGCGCGCGGGGCGCGGCGCTGACCGCCGGGGTCTACCTCGCCGCCCGGTCGATCACGGAGGTCATCCGGGTCGCCGCGGGACTTACGTCCCCGGCGAGCCAGCTGCTTGGTGAGACGTTCATCACCGTCATCGCCCTGGTCGTCCTCTCCGCGGTCGTGGAGTCTTTCCGCGACGAGCAACGTCGCAGCCGGCGCTCCATCGCCCGGGCGAAGGTCTTCGAGCGCGCGGCGAACGAGCTCAGCGCGGAGACCGACCCCGCCCGGATCCTCGCCGCCATCCCGGCCCGGGTCCTCGATCTGGTGGAGGCCCACCACGCCACCCTCAATGTCCACCGTGCGGCCGAGTTCGTCGTGGTCGCCGGGGCCGGGGCCGGGGCCGGGATCGTCGGGCTGCGCGGACCCGCGACCGCCGGGCTCGTCGGGGCCGTCGTCCGTGACCGGCGCACCGTCCAGGTCGCCGACTATCAGGACCTCGACGACGCTCCAGCGCCGGTGACGGCCCTCGGCCTGCGTTCGGCGGTCGCGATCCCGATCGTGGCGCATGGCGACGTGGCGGCGGTCCTCCTCGTCGCCCGCCTCGCGATCCGGCCGTTCGATGACGACGAGCTCGCCGCGCTCGAAGCGTTCGCGGCGCATGCCGGCACCGCGCTGGCCACATCTCGCATCATCGAGCAGGCCCGCCGGATCGAGATCGCCGGCCGCGGGGTGGCCGAGGCGACGCCGGTGGAGGTCCTCGAACGCGTCGCGGACGAGGCGGCCGGGCTCTTCAACGCCGAGTTCGTCGTGAGTGCGACCATCGACACCGGCCTGAACGTCGTGCGCGGGATCGGCCGTGCCGCCCCGCTCCAGGGTGCTGCCGGCGCCGAGCTCGGCCCGGCGCTGCGCGAGCTGGTCCGGACCCGCGAGCTTGTCATCTCCGCCGACTATGGCCGGGAGTACGGGTCGCGCATTCCCGCGGGGGCGGTCGGTGGACAGGCCGCCGTCACCGCCGGGGTCCACGCGGTGATGATCGCCCCGATCGTGGTGAACGACCGGGTCTCCGCGACCGTCGTCGTCGGGACGACGGATCCGCACCGG
>DATLEG010000295.1:0-17059 GCA_035525465.1 Saccharimonadales bacterium (SeqCode) | reverse complement strand
TCGCCCGCAACGAACAGGGCCTCCCCGAGCATCCACTCACCGAAGGCGATCCAGAACGGCGCGCCGATCTCATGCGCTGCCGCGAGGCCGGATTCGGCGTGCGCGATCGCCTCGTCGAAGGCGCCTCGGAGGTAGGCGGTCTGGGCGTGCTCACGGCCGACCCCCATGCGCGCCACGAGGGACGTGCCAAGGTCGAGCGCCTCGACCTGCCGCAGGTACTCCGCGGCCGCCGCGAAGTCGCCGGCGTATCGCTGCGCCCGCCGGGCGAGGAAGACCAAGGGCAGCCGGAGCGACCGGGCCTGCTTCCCCTGGCGAGCCGCCTCGACGGCGCCGAGGTAGAACCGCTCTTCGGTCACGCGGTCATTCCACCAGTACGAGAGCAGGCCGCAGTGGAGGAGGGCGAACGCGAGCAGGTCAGGGTCGCCGACGGCCCGCGCCAGGTCGGGGATCTGGGCGGCGATCCGCCGTGCCTCGGCGGTATCCGCCTTGCGATTGAACGCGTCCATCGCCTGCCAGACGAGAAGCTCGACCAGCACCGGGCTCGGACCGGCTGATCGCGCGAGCGCGATCGCCTCCTCCAGCAACGCATCGGTCTCACCCTCGACCTGCCCGAACTCGATACGGCCGAGCACCGCGAATCCGTGCGCATGCGCGCGGACCTTCGCGTCGGCACCGGTCAAGGTGGCGATGGCGGCGGCACGCTCGTAGAGCTTCCAGGCGGCGTGGGAGTCATCGCGCAGCCGGGCCCGGTCCGCGGCGGCGGTCAGGAGCGCGAGCGCCCGCGCTCCGAGCACGGCGGCGTTCGGACGACCGAGCTCCGCCGCGTACCGGTGGGCTTGCTCGGCGTGATACCCGACGATCTCCTGGAACTCCTCCGCCCGCTCGCCAAGGGTCGCCTCAAGCCAGCGGCCATAGTTGTCGTGCATCCGGAGGCGCTCTGTTTTCGGAATGGTCGCGTAGGCGACCTCCCGGAAGAGGGCATGGCGGAACCGGTGGACCCGGCCCTCGCCCGGCGCACGCTCGTCCGCTTCGACGATGAGATCGCGTCGTGCAGCTTCGCGCAGGAGCTCAAGGCTGGGCGGCCCTCCGGCGATCGCACCGAGCGCCGAGGTCGAGAACAGCCGGCCGACGATCGCGGCGGCATGGAGCAGCTGCTTCACCTCGGGGGCGACCCGGTCGAGCCGCGCGCTGATGAGCCCCTGCAGGGTGGGCGGGATCTCGACCGCGGTGATCTCGCCGACGGCGACCCAACGCCCGCCCCGGTACGCGATGCGACCGGTCTCGATGAGGGTGCGCAGGAATTCCTCGATGTACAGCGGATTCCCCTCAGCCCGGGTCACCACATCCGCCCGCACCTCCTCCGAGAGGGCATCGATCGCCAAGAGCTCGCGGATGAGCAGCCTCGTGTCATCCGGCCCGAGTGGCGAGAGCGTGATCGCGGTCGCATTCGCCGCACCGGCACCGAAGGCCGGCCGGATCTCGCGGAAATCCGGACGGGCGAGACAGATGAGCAGCACCGGCGCGCGGGCCCACTCGGCGAGGTGCTCGACCAGCTCGATGAGCGCCGGTTCGGCCCAGTGCACGTCCTCGAACACGAGCAGGAGCGGAGCGGAGGCCCGACGCTCGAGATAGCGACGCACGCCCCAACGGAGCTCCTCCATGAGGTCTTCCGCCGGCACATCCGGAAGGGCCTCCGGCGCCTCGCTCAGACCCATCACCACCGCGAGACGTTGCCCGACCGCCGCCGCGTCACCCGGGCCGACGACCCGATCCGCCGCCGCCTGCACCGACGCCAGGGCGGCGGCGCGCTGGGTGGTGAGATCGATGCCGATATCAGCGCGGAGGATCTGCTGGATCGGGTAGAAGGTGATGCCTTCCCCGTACGGCAGGCACCGGCCGATGCGCAGCTGGCCGCTGTCCACGGTCGCCGTGAATTCGGTCAGGAGCCGCGACTTCCCCGACCCCGCCGCGCCGAAGACGGTGACGAGCGACGGCGTGCCCTCCGCCCCGACCCGCTCGAACGCCTCCCGCAGCATCCGAAGCTCCCGGTCCCGACCGACGAGCGGCGCGTGCAGACCTTCGATGCCGCGGTGCTGCTCAGGGGTGGCACTGACCAGTGAGCGGGCCGCGAACGCCTCGACCCGTCCGATGCCCTTGGCCTCGATCTCCCGCGGCGGGTCGTAGCGAACACCACGACTGGTGATCCGCTGGGTGAGCGGTCCGACCAGGATCTCGCCGGAGCCGGCGGCCTGTTCGAGACGCGCGCCGAGATTGACCACCGGACCGGTCACCAGGAACTGGGTGGCGCCGCCGCCGGTCCCGGCCACCGCCTCGCCGCTGTTCACCCCGATCCGGACCTCGAACGGGATCCCCTCGCTCGCCAGCACGGCGACCCGCTCGCGCAGCGCGAACGCGGCGCGCACCGCGCGATCGGCATCGTCGTCGTGCGCGGTCGGCACCCCGAAGACCGCCATGACCGCGTCGCCGATGAACTTCTCGACCGTCCCGCCGTGGGCCTCGAGCACGATCCGAGCGGCGTCGAACGTCCGCGCGAGGCCCTCCCGGACGACCTCGGGGTCCAGCTCCTGACCGAGCCGGGTCGAGCCGACGATGTCGGCAAAGAGCACGGTCACGAGCTTCCGCTCCTCGGTCACGCCGGAAGTCTATGGACCGAGGGCACGCTACCGGCTACCGAAGATCGCCTGGAGCAGGTCCACGAGCCCCGGGACCAAGGCGAGGACGAACGAGACGAGCACCAGGATCGCCACCGCGCGGAGCACCGGATGCCGCCCGGTAACCGCCGGCTCGTCGCCCGATAACAGCGCCCGGGCGGCGTCCGCCTCCGTCGCGGGGACCGCGATCCGGAACCCACCCAGGCCGTAGCCGGATCCTGAGGGCGCCAGCTGGCGGGGTATCCCGGCCTGCGACTCGAAGCGCACTCGCGCCCGGATCCCCTCCGCCCGCAGCCGGCCGGCGATGATCTCGGCCTGGATCTCATCAGCGGCGGTGCCGACGATGACCTCATCAGTCATCTACAGACCGGCCCGGGCGGCGAGTCCGGGGAGCGCTTCCGCGGCGTGCGCCCGGACCTCGCCCGGATCAAGGGTCAGCGGGATCCCGTCGCGGACCACGAACCGGCCGTCGACGATCACATCGCGGACGGCGCGGGAGCCGCCCCCGAAGATGATGCGAGTCGCCGGATCGCCCCCCGGTCCGGCGAGGCGATCGGACGTGAGGATGACGACGTCGGCCTTCTTCCCCGCCTCGAGCGTGCCGATCTCCGCTCCTAGACCGAGCGTGCGTGCGCCGTCGCGTGTGCCGATGACCAGCGCTTCCATCGCCGTGAGCGCCCCCGGCCCGTGCAGGGTGCGCGCGAGCAGTGCCGCGAGCCGCAGCTCATCGAAGCCGTCGAGGCGGTTGTTGCAGGCCGCGCCGTCGGCGCCGATCCCGACGGTGATGCCGGCGTCACGGAGCCGCCGCACGTCGGCGATCCCCGAGCCGAGCTTCAGGTTGGACGACGGGCAATGGGTGACGCCGGCACCGCGCTCGCGCAACAGGGCGACCTCGGCCGGGTCGAGGTTCACCCCGTGCGCGAGGACCGCGCGCGCGTTCACCAGACCGACCGCGTCCAGATACGCCGCGGGAGCCATCCCGGTCTCGCGCTCGACCTGCTCGCGCTCGCCACGATTCTCATTCGAGTGGGTGTGGATGAGCGCGCCGCGTTCGCGCGACAGCGCGCTCACCGCCTCAAGGAGCTCGCGAGTGCAGGAGAGCGCGAAGCGTGGCGCGAACGCGTAGCCCAATCGGCCGTCCCCCGCGCCATCCCAGCGTTTGGCCAGCGCGAGACTCGCGTCGAGCGAATCGCGGGTCGTTTCCTGCAGCCCGGCTGGGACGCCGTCGCCGCCATCCATCATCGCCTGGCCAAAACGGGCGCGGATGCCCGACGCGAGGAGCTCTTCGGCGATGACGTCCCCGCCATGGGTCGTCCCCATATCGAGGATCGTCGTCGTACCGGTCAGCAGGAGATCGAGCAGGCCGAGCCGGGCGGTGGCGCGGAGCGAGCCCTCGTCGTGCGCCGCCTCGAGCGGCCAGATCCGGGTCCGCAGCCACTCGAGGAGCTCAAGGTCCTCCGCGAGGCCGCGAAAGATCGTCTGGACCAGGTGCAGATGCGTCTGCACCAGGCCGGGCATGACGTAGCAGCCGGTCGCGTCGATGACCTCGCCCTCGCCGACCGCGACGATCCGGTCGCCGGTGATGGCGAGGTCGCCCACCGCGGGGGCCTCGCCCTCCCGCATCGTGAGGAGCGTGCCGCCGGCGATCCTCACGCCGGCACCGCCGGGACGAACCGTCCGTGTCCTGGAGCGACGGGGAACGCGCCGTCGTCGAACACCGTCGTCCCGCGCACGATCGTCCGGACGACCGCGCCATGGAAGGCCCGGCCGGTGTACGGCGAGCGGCCCGACCGGGTCTGGAGCGCCGCCGGGTCGAGGGTCCACGCCCGCGCTTCGGTGAGGAGCGCGGGAAGGAGCGACTGCGCGCCCGAGACCCCGCCCCATGCGGCAAAGATGTCCGCACGGCCGCGGTCCTTATCGGCCGCGGGGCAGGGCGAGTGATCCGAGGCGACCAGGTCGATCCGGCCACCCTCGAGCGCGCTCCAGAGGCGCTCGCGGTTCGCGCCGTCGCGGACCGGTGGCGCGCACTTGAGCAGCGGCCCTTCCCGGGCGACGTCGGTCTCGTCGAAGGTGAGGTAGTGCGGGCAGGTCTCGACCGAGACGTCGGTCCCGGCATCGCGCGCGAGACCGATCGCACCAAGCGCCTCGGCCGCGGAGAGATGCACGATGTGCAGGCGCGCGCCGGCCTCACGCGCCGCGCCGCAGGCCCGCGTCACTGCGCGGACCTCGGCCTGCGCCGGCCGGGATGCGACCCAGGCCCCCGGCCCCGAGTGACCGGCCCCCCGCACCCGCGCGGTCGCCGCCGCGATGATCCCGTCGTCCTCGGCATGCACCGCGACGAGCAGCCCGGCCGCGGCCGCGGCACGGAACGCCGGCACGAGCGTCTCGTCGTCCAGGGCCGCGAACTCGGGGACCCCGCTCTCGCAGAGGAAGGCCTTGCACCCGACGGCCCCACGCGCGGCGAGCTCAGCGAGCGGGGCCGGATCGGTCCCGGTGAGCCCGCCCCACAGGGCGAAGTCCACGATCGATCCCCGCGCACCGGCCTCGCGCTTGCGATCGAACGAAGTGCCATCGAGCACAGGGGGAAGCGAGTTCAGCGGCATGTCGATCACCGTCGTCGTGCCGCCGGCGGCAGCACTCCGACTGCCGTGCTCCCAACCCTCCCAGTCGGCGCGGCCGGGGTCGTTGAAATGGACGTGCGCGTCCACGATGCCCGGGAGGGCGTGGAGACCGGTGGCGTCCATCTCGGTGCGCGCGTTGCCGGCGCCGGGCTCGGTGAGCGCGGTCACCCGGCCGTCGGTGATGAGGATGTCACGCCGGAGCGCGCCGCTCGAGATGACCGTCGCGCCCCGGATGGCCAGGTCGTCCACGCCGAACGGGCTCAGACCTCTTCGATCGTGAAGTCTTGCGCGCCTTCCCAGAGGGTGAGCTTCCCCACCGTCGCGAGGTGCTCGTTGCCTTCGGTGACCGTCGCGAAATGGTTTCCCGCGAGCTGCCCGACCTTGCTCGAGAAGAGCGTCGAGCCGTAGGGGAACAGGATCTCGGTCTCGGAGATGCCGCCCGGGTAGATGAGCAGCTGCCCTGGAGCGGGGTGGCTGGTGTGGTTCTCGTAGGACAGACCCTGCGCACCGCCGACCTTCGTGTCGCCCATCGGCACCCAGGTGGATTCGCCGCTCCAACGGCAATGGACGAGCTTGCTTTTGAACGGAAGCATCGCGCGGATCGCGCGGCAGGTGTCGGGGGCAAGCTCTTCTTCGAAGCGCGCGCGGAACGTGTGCGGCCCGGCGGTGATGCGGAGCGTGCCCATCGCGCGGCTAGGATAGCGGCCCGTGGGACCGCGAGCGTGACCAACGACACCGCCCTGCGGGCTTTCCTCTTCGCCGACCTCCGCGATTACACCGCGTTCGTCGAGCGCGAGGGCGATCGCGCGGCGGCGGATCTCATCGCCGACTATCGCCGGCTCATCCGCGACCGGCTCGCCCGTCATGACGGCGCCGAGCTGAAGACCGAGGGCGACTCCTTCTATATCGCGTTCCCTTCGCCCTCCCGCGCGATCGCCTTCGGCGCGGACATCTTTCAGGCAGCGCATGCCGAGGGCGCCCGCCGGATCCGCTTCGGGGTGGGGATCCACGCCGGCGAGACGGTGCCCCTGGAGGGGCAGTTCGTCGGGTCGGCGGTGAACGTCGCTGCGCGCGTCGGCGCGATGGCGGGGGACGGCGAGCTTCTGGTCACCGACACCGTCCGTGCCCTGGTGCGGACCGGGACGACCTTTCCCTTCGAAGACCGCGGCCCGGTCGCGCTCAAGGGTGTGAGCGAGCCGATCCACCTCTATGCCGTGCACTGGCGGCCGGTCGTTGCGCCTGCCGAGCAGCCGGCGCTGCGGCGTGAGGTGCCGGCTGGCGTTTTCGTCGGTCGTGACACCGAGCTCGCGACACTGACGCGCGCAGCGGAGGACCTCGCGGAGGGACGGGGCCGCACGTTCCTGGTCGGCGGCACCGCCGGCCTCGGGAAGACCCGACTCGTCCGGGAGTGGTCGAGCCGGAGCGAGCTCCTCACGCTCCTCGGTGGCTGTGGCGCGACCGATGCGCATTCACCCTACGAGCCGTTCGCCGCGATGCTCCGGGAGCTCACCCGCCTTCCGGCCGAGGAAGCCCGCCTCCGGCGCGTGGCGCCGGAGCTCCTCGCACTCCTCCCGGAGCTCACCTCGGGCGAGCGCCCGCGGGTCGATCGCGAGTCGCTCTACGGCGCGTTCCTCCGGCTGGTGCGCGATCTTCTGCGGGCCGGACCGGTCTGTATCGTCGCCGATGACCTGCACTGGGCCGACGACACGACGCTCGGACTCTTCCGCTTCCTTGCGTCGGTCGCCGAGAGCGCGCCGTTCGTCCTTGCCGGCACGTACCGCGATGACGAGCTCCAGCGCGGGCATCCGCTGCGGCCGCTCATCGCCGAGCTGGCCCGCCGCGACGACGTCTCTTCCCTGACGTTGCGCCCGCTCGGCACCGCCGACGCCGAACGCCTCCTTGCCCAGAGTGCGGAGCGGGGCGCGATCGGCGGCGCCGACCGGGAGCGGATCGTCGGCCTGGCCGAGGGCAACCCGCTGTTCCTCGAGGAATTGGCACGCTCGGCCGGCGCCGAAGGCGCGCTCCCGGCGACGGTCGCGGAGGCGGTCCTCCGTCGCCTCTCTTCGCTCGATGAGGATGGCCGGCGCTTGGTCACCTACGCCGCGATCGGCGGACAGCAGGTGGGCTTTGATCTCCTCGAACGGGTCCTCGGCCTTCCGGAGCGCGAGATCCTTGGCCTGGCACGCGCGGCGATCGAACGGTCGCTCCTCGTGGAGAGCGGCGAGGGCGTCGCGTTCCGGCACGCGCTCACCCGCGAGGCGGTGACGCGTGATCTCATGCGGCGCGAGCGCCGGCTGCTGCACCGTGAGGTCGCGGACGCGCTCATCGGTCTGCATGGTGAGGATCCGGCCACGGCCGCGGAGATCGAGCGGCAGCTCGTAGAGGCCGGCCTCGGCGATCGGGCCGTCCCATTCGCACTCCGGGCCGGGGACGAGGCCCTTCGGCTCCTCGCGCCCGGGGAGGCGATCGCGCATTTCGAGCGCGCGGTCGATGGCAGCCCTGCTGGATCGATCGAACGGGCGCGGGCGCTCGAAGGATTGGGCGCGGCGTACCAGCTCCGCCTCGATGTGACCAAGGCGGTGGCGACCTTCGAGGAAGCGGTCGCTCTGTATCGGACCGCGGGCACCGCGACCGATGTGTTGCGCGCGCAGGTCGCACTCGCCCGCTCGCTTCCCTACGGCCCCGAGGAGCGTGCCGCGTGGAAGGCGGCCTGGGCCGCGGCCGGCGATGAGGCCCCGCCGGCGCAGCTCGCGATGATCGCCGGATCGGTGGCGGCCCGGGCGTTCGAGTTCATGGACGACGACGAGGCGATCGAATGGAGCGCGCGGGCGCTCGAGCTCGCCGAGCGGTCGAACGTGCCCGGATTGCTCGCCTCGGCGCGGGCCCGCGAGCTCGAGGTCAAGCAACCGCGCGGCTGGCACCGCGAGCGCGAGCGCGGCCTCGCGGTCCAGCTCGATCGCGCGATCGACCGGGACACCGGGGTGCTGGTGGCCTACCGCCGCTTCCTGGACAGCCGCTCGCGCGAGGCCGATGCCGACGAGCGTTCGGCGCTGCTGGCACGTGCGCGCACCTACGCGGCAACGCACCTCGCATCGGTCCCGCATCGCGCGCTCGCCTTCCGTGCCGGACCCCCATGGATGCTCTGGCTCACCGGCGAGTGGGGTGCCCTGGATGACCTGTGGGCCGAGCTGCAGCGGCAGGTCGCGGCCGACGACGTCGCGGATGTGATGCCGGACACCGGCCCTCTGGCGGCGGCCGTGCGCGTCGAGCGCGAGGGGCCGTCTGCCGGCGATCCATTGCGGGATGCCGCGGCACGCCAGGCCCGGACCGAGACCTGGCACGGGCGCGTCGCGGCGACCGCCCACCTCGCGAACCTCCAGCTCGCCGAAGGGCGCAAGTCCGAGGTCGTCGCCGCACTCGGTCAGCTGTTCGCTCGCAGGTCGCCGCGGGCCCTGGACCTATCGCAGTTCCTGCTCGCCGCGCGGGCGACGGCCGCAGCCGCGCTCCGAAGCGGTGCCGCCGGGATCCTTCGTCCCTGGCTCGCCGCCGATGCGGATCTGCGGGAGGATGGCGCGATGTTCGCTGCGGCGCTCGATCACCTGGGCGGCGTGGACCACGCGCTGCGTGGCGATCGTGCGGCGGCGATCCCGCTCCTTGCCGGCGCCGCGGAACGCTACGGCGCGCTCGGATGGCACCATCTCGCGGCCGAGCTCGCCTGGCAGCGCGCGCGGGCGGGAGACGAGAGTGGGATGGCCGATGCGATCGAGTTCTATTCGAGCCGGGGCGCCGCCTGGCGGGCGAGATGGCTGAACGAGGAGCGTTGGCGATGAGCGGGCGATTCGACCACATGGACCTCTATGTCGGGGACCTGGCGCGCGCCGTCGGCTTCTGGGGACCGTTCCTTGAGCAGCTCGGCTTCCGCAAGGGGACGGACCGGCCCACGGCAAAGAGCTGGCGCGGCGCGGGCGCGGAGATCTTCTTCGTGCAGGCCGAGGCCGACTTCGTCGCCCAGGGCTACCACCGCAAGCGGATCGGCCTGAACCACCTCGCCTTCTCGGTCGATTCCCGGGACGAGCTCGCCGCGCTCCTCGACTGGGTCAAGGAGCGCGGGCAGCGGCTCCTCTATGCCGGCGCGATCGAGGAGACCGCGACGCAGCACCGGTTCTTCTTCGAGGACCCGGAGCGGATCAAGGTCGAGGTCGTCGCGGCACGCTGACCGGCGGGCCCGATCTCCCGTCTAGGATGGCCGCCGATGGCCCGGGCATCGCTCTCGACCCACGTCCTCGACACCGGCACCGGACGTCCGGCGGCTGGGATCCACGTGCGCCTGTATCGCGGCGACGAGCTCATCGCCCACGCCGACACCGATCAAGACGGGCGGATCGGCGACCTGGCCCATGACCTGGAGCCGGGCCTGTACCGCATCGTCTTCGCGATGCCTGGCGCCTTCTTCAGCTCGGCAGCGTTCGAGATCCGCCTGCACGACGGCAACTATCACGTGCCGCTCCTGGTCGCCCCTTACGGCTGTGTCACCTACCGCGGCAGCTGAGGCCTTTGAGCGCGCGCCGGTGCTGGTCGAGCGGCTCGGGTCGGCCGACGGCGCCCCGGCCGAGGTGGTGGCCCGCGCGCGATCGATCATCGCGACGCTGTCCGACCCGGAGCGGGTCGCGATCCTGAACGCCCATCCGCCGATCGGAGCCACCCGCGGCCTCTCGGCGCGATCAGCCGCGGAGCAGCGAGCCACCGAGCCGGAGGGACCCGCGGTGCTGGAGCAGCTCGCCCGACTGAACGCGGCGTATGAAGAACGGTTCGGGTTTCGGTTCGTCGTGTTCGTGCACGGCCGGACGCGGGCGCAGATCATCCCGATCCTCACGCAGCGACTGGAGCGGACGCGCGATGAGGAGCTCAGCGCGGGCCTCGAGGAGTTCCTCGCGATCGCCCACGATCGCCTGACCAATGACCGGACCACGGACCGCTCGACGACGGAAGGAGTGCGCCGCTGATGGAACGCGACATTGAGTACGGCAAGGCCGAGGTGACCTTCTACCGGACCTACGCGGCGCCGCTCGTGGTGACGAAGATCCCCGAGTCCGCGTTCATCGGGCGCGAGAACCTGCTGTTCGCGGCATCGGTCGATGTCGACGTGTATGGCGCGAACTTCCTCCCCGCCTACACCGATGGCGACAACTCGAACGTCGTCGCAACCGACACGATGAAGAACTTCATCTACGCGATGGCCCTCGACTACGAGGGCGCGACCCTCGAGGGCTTTGCCGCGTTCCTGGCCCGACGGTTCCTCACCACCTACCCGCCGATGGAGGCGCTGCGGATCGCGGTGCGCGAGCAGCCCTTCAGCGCAGCGGGTGATGTGCTCTTTGGTCGATCGCATGACGATCTCGCGCATGTCGCGCTCCACGCCGGCCGGTCTGAGGCCGCTACGGGCGGGACCGGCGAGGTCCTGATCACCGCGGTCGAAAGCGGCCGCCACGGGCTTCAGCTCATCAAGCTCACCGGGAGCTCGTTCACCCGGTTCCTCCGCGACGAGTTCACCACCCTCCCGGAGACCGTCGACCGTCCGCTCTACATCCACCTCGACGTGCACTGGAAGTACGGCGACCTCGCCTCCGGTCTGGGCGAGGATCTTCCCCGCTACGTCCACGCGGAGCAGGTCCGCGACCTCGTGCAGGTGATCTTCGACCGCTTCAACAGCCGTTCGATCCAGCACCTGGTGGACGAGATCGGCCAGCGGATGCTCGAGCGGTTCCCGCAGCTTTCCGAGGTGCGCTTCGATGCTCAGAACCGGACCTGGGAGACGGTGAAGGTCTCGGAGCGGGATCCGAAGATGAAGGTCTACACCGACCCGCACGGCACCTACGGCAAGATCGGCCTCGTCCTGCGCCGCTGACAGCGGTCCGCCTCGGGTCCCCGGAGTGGCTCAGATCTGGGGATATTCCCCATTAGTATTGACACGTTAGCGATGACTTGTATAAAGTAATTGCCATGACCCGGCCTGCCCGTCAGCTCTTCCCGGCCACGCAACGACGCGCCGAGGCGCTCGGGGCGCGTCTTCAAGCTGCCCGCCTGCGGCGGCGGATGAGCGAGACGGAGCTCGCCGAACGCGCGTTCGTCTCACGGCCCACGCTGCGCAAGCTCGAGCGGGGCGACCTCACCGTGAGCGCGGCGGTGCTCGCGCGCGTCCTCGAGGCGTTCTCCTTGGACGGGGACTTGGATCTGATCGCCACGAACGACGAGCTTGGCCACCGGCTCGCCGATGCGCGAACGCCGCTTCCTCATCGGCGCCGCACGGCGAAGTAATGGCTGGCAAGGGGGATCGCTTGGCGGTGGTGCTCGATGCACGCGAGCTGGGCGCACCACGCCAGGTCGGAACGCTGATCCGCTGGCCCGGAACGGGCGAGCGGCGGCCGGTCTCGTTCGAGTACGACGAGGCATGGCTCGGGGATCGAGAAGCGTTCGAGCTTGACCCTCGCACGCGCCTTTTCGCCCACGACCAGCCCTTGGGCCTGGATGCGTTGCCACCGGCGCTCCTCGACACGACTCCTGACGCCTGGGGCAAGATGCTCATACAGCGCGAGCATCGTCGGCTACTCGGCAATTGGGAGATGCTCGTCGACATCTCGGACGAGACCAGGATGGGAGCACTGCGGCTCGGTCCCACCGCCGCGGGCCCATTCGTTCGCGCCGGCGGCCAGGCCGTGCCACCGATCGCGTCTCTCCGCGAGCTCCAAGATTTGGCGCGGCAGCTCGAGGAAGACCCTGACGCCGAGATCAACGACCGAAGGCTCCGCGATCTTGTCGCCCCCGGGTCGTCGCTTGGTGGCGCGCGACCCAAGGCGAATGTACGAGACGCGGACGGCAGCCTGTGGATCGCGAAGTTCCCATCGGGCGAGGATCGCCGGATCGATCTCGGGGCCTGGGAGTTCGTCTATGCGGAGCTTGCCCGCGAGGCGGGTATCGACGTGGCCGACCACCGGATCGAGGCCGTGATGGGTCGCGGTCGCGGCCGAACGTACCTCGTACGCCGGTTCGATAGAAACGCCAACGGCTCGCGGCGGCTTTTCGTGTCGGGAATGACGTTGACGGACCATCGAGACGGTGAGCCGGCGTCGTATCCCGATCTGGCGAAGGCGATCGCCGACCAGGGAGCGGCCGGTGCGGTGAAGGCGGATCTCGCGCAGCTGTTCCGTCGGCTGTTGTTCAACGTGGTGGCCGGAAACCGCGACGACCACCTGCGGAACCACGGGTTCCTGCGGACCCGCGAGGGTTGGCGTCTCGCCCCGGCCTTCGACATGAACCCGTCGCGGGCGGCGCACCGGCACAGCCTGTCGCTCGATGGCCGAAGCGATGACCAGGACGTTCGCACCGCATTTGCGACGCACCGGCTCTATCAGCTGTCCGAACGCGACGCGCGAGAGATCCTGGGCGGGCTGGTGCGCACCGTGTCGCGTTGGGAGGCCACAGCGAAGGCAGCCGCGATCGGCAGGATCGAACGCGAAGCAGTCGCACCCGCGTTCGCACAACTCAAGGAAGCGGGTGCTCTGGCAGCCGCCTAAGGCGAGCCCGACCCGCTAACCGCCGCTCCCGACCGACGGCGTCCGCGCACGCGCACCGCTGGCGAGATCACCGACTTCTCTACGACCGTAGGTGACGAGGTGGTAGCCGCGCCAGATCGCGAAGATGGCAAAGAGCGCGGGGACGCTCAGGAACAGCGTGTTCCCTCGACCCTGGATCGCGCCAACGCCGGCCGCGATGGCTCCGCCGACCTCGGCGATGAGACCGGCACGGAGGGTGAGCATCCGCACCTCGCGGCTGCCCTTGATCGCGAGCCAGTCGACCGGCAGGTATCCAAGCATCGCCGCTCCAAGGATCCGTGCCACGACCTCGCCGTCGGCTCCGAGCGATAACCCGTAGATGCCCGAGATGATGGCCGGGGCGATCAGCAGCGCCGCGCCGAACCCCGCCACGGTGATTCCGGAGAGCCGGAACAGCCAGATCATGCTCATCTCGAGCCTCCTCAGGTTCCGGAGGTATACGGCACCGCGAACCCTTTAGATACGGGGACCGCTCCGCCGCCGCCTCAGCTCAGGCCGCCCAGGCCGACGAGGGCGCGGGCGTGCTCGAGCTCGCCGATGTGGCGGATGCCGTGCTGGTAGATCCAGGCCTCCGCCAGATCTCCCCGGCGCAGCGGGCCGCTGGGGACCAGCGACTCGATGAATGAGCTCTCGAGGCCATCCGGGCGAACGCCGTCGAACATGAGCATCTCCAGATCGTGCGGTGCAAGGGCGTGCAGCATCGCCTCGGTGCGCTCGAAGACCGCGGTCTGGTACGCCCGCCAGGCGTCCATGTCGCCGATCCGGACCGCAGACGCAAGGGCCATCGCGGAGCCCCGCACCGGCACCTCACCCTTGAAGCCGATCCGGTCGACGTGGGCGTCCCAACGCATCCCGGACTGATCGAAGACCCGCGAGGCGTTGGCGTCCTCGCCTCGGACGTAGTGGACCAGGGTGAAGGCGATCGGGAGGACCGCCGCGCGCTCGACGTGATTCACCTGGGCGACGGAGAGATCGGCGACCCCGCGGGCCCACATCCAGTGCATCGCGCGAATCCGCGCGATGAGCCCCTCGCGCCAGGTCGTCACCGCCGCACGATGCGCCAGGCCGTCGGAAGCAGCAGCCCCGCGGCGGCGAGCTTGAGGAGGTCGCCGGGGATGAACGGGTACAGCCCGGCCTGCAGCGGGGAGACCGTGAGCGGGAACCGCGAGAGCCAGACGACGCCGCAGGCGTAGATCGCGGCCTCGGCGGAGAGCATCGCCACGATCGCGGTGCCGACACGCCGGTCGAGGCCGCGGTCGACGTACCAGGCGAGGACCAGGGCCGCGACGACGAACCCGACAAGGTACCCACCGGTGGGGCCGACCAGGCGCGCGATGCCGAAGGCCCCGCCGGCAAAGACCGGGAGGCCGATCGCACCCTCGAGGATGTAGAGCAGGACGCTCGCGACGCCGAGGCGGCCGAGCGACGTGGCGACGATGAGCACCGCGAAGGTCTGCCCGGTCACCGGCACCGGGCTGAACGGCAGCGGGACCGCGATCTGCGCCCCGAGCGCGATGAGCGCCGACCCGGCGACGACGAGGACGGCCTGCCAGAGCAGCGATCCGGGCCACGCGGCCAAGGCGAGCGGGCGGGAATGAGCAAGCACCTGGAGAGTCTACGACCGGGAGTCGTCGTCCTCGTGCCCGTCGTCCGGATCGGTCTCCGGCGGCGGTAGGGCGCTGCCGATGATGTCGCGGATCGAGGACAGCTTGTTCTCCCGTACGTAGTCGGCGAGGCCCTCGATGACCCGGATCGGGGCGAGCGGGTCGGCGAAGGTCGCGGTGCCGACCTGCACCGCCGAGGCGCCGGCCATCAGGAACTCGAGCGCGTCGTTCGCGCTGGTGACGCCGCCGGCGCCGATGACCGGGATCCGCAGGCGCCGGGCGACCTGATACGTGAGGTGGACAGCGATCGGACGGATCGCCGGACCGGAGAGCCCCCCGCTGCCGCTCCCGATGACCGGGCGGCGCTTCGTCGTGTCGATGCGCATCCCGAGGACGGTGTTGATCGCGGTGACCGCGTCGGCGCCGGCTTCCTCGACCGCGAGCGCGACCGCCACCACATCGGGGGCGTTCGGGGTGAGCTTCACGATGACCGGCAGATCGGTCTCCTGCTTCACCGCGGCGGTGACCTCGGCCGCGAGCTCCGGATCGAAGCCGAACAGCATGCCTCCCTTCACGTTCGGGCAGGAGATGTTCAGCTCGTACGCGACCACGCCGGGGATCCCGGCCATCTCGCGGACCACGGTCACGTAGTCATCGACGCTGTAGCCCGCGACGTTGACGATGACCGGCACGCCCAGGCCGGCCCACTGCCGGCCGTAGGTGCGCGCGACCGCCGCGGCGCCCGGATTCTCCAGGCCGATCGAATTGAGGATCCCCGACGGCGTTTCGGCGATCCGATATTGCCGGTTCCCCGGACGCGCGAGCACCGTCGTGCCCTTGTTGACGAATGCCCCGAGCCGCGCGACATCGAACAGCTCCGCGTACTCGACGCCCTGCCCGAACGTCCCCGACGCCGTGAGCACCGGATTGCGCAGCCGCAGCCCCCGCGCCGCATCCACCGCGAGATCGATACCCGACTCCGGATACCGGGACCCTCGAGGGCCGGATCCGGGAACGACCGCCATCTCCCTGCGTGCGGTCGCGTCAGTCGCCGCGCGGAGCTTCGTCTCGATCTCTGTAGGCATCCGCGTATCGACATCCGGCTCACCGGTCGATGCCTCGACCACCGACGCGCCGTCGACATCGGCGAGCTCGACGGTGTCATCGAGCTCCTCGCCGTCCGCGGCATCCTCGAGCGACTGCTCCAACGCACGCGAAACGTCGATCGGCCGCTCCACGCTCTTGCGCGGCCTGCGCCACGGCATTACGCGGCACCGATGGTCGCCGGCTCACCCGCTTCGAAGCGCACGTCGCCCAGGCCGAAGACCGGTCCCTCGCGGCAGACACGCGCGTTCCCGCGGTCGGTGACGATGACGCACGCCCGGCAGACCCCCATCGCGCACCCCATGTGCTGCTCGACCGCGATCTGCGCGTCGAGGAGCGTCTGCCGCCCGGGGAACACCGCACTGGCCCGCGCCGCCTCGTCGCGGAGCGACCCGAGCGCAGCGAGCATCGGCCAGGGACCACAGGCACAGAGCTGGTCGGCCCATTCGAGCAGCCGCGGGAGCGCAGCGGTGACCCGGCCGCGGATCCCGAACGAGCCGTCATCCGTCGTGGTGACGTATTCCACCCCTGGCGGCAACAGCCGCGACGGCCAGAGGTACTGCACCGAGCGGCCGCCCATGAGGAGCGTGACGTTCCGGCGCGCCGCCTCCTGCTCGGCCAGGACGCGCATCGGCGCGATGCCGGTGCCCCCGGCGACGAGGAGGAGGTTGCTCGTCGAGCGGGCGACGACGAACGCCGTCCCGAGCGGCCCGAGCAGATCGAGCGTGTCGCCCGGTCGGCGCGCGGTGATCCATTCGCCACCCGGGCCGAGCGGCTTCACGATGAGCTCGATCTCTCCGGCCTCGCGGTCGATCGCGTTGAATGAATAGGGGCGGCGCAGGAGCGGCTCGAAGCCGGTGCCGGCCCGGACATGCACGAACTGCCCGGCGCTCGCGCGGGCGGCGATCTGGGGGGCGGCGATCCGAACGACGATCCCAAGGTCGCCGATCGCGGCGGTGTCGATGACCTTCCCGTCCTCGAGGAGCATCGCTAGCCCCCCGCGACCGCGGGCTCCGCGCCTCGGGTCCCCGGCTCGGCGCCGTTCGAACCGGGCTCCGCGCGATACACCGAGAGCGGCTCGACGCTGTACTCGATGGCGCTCGCGCGGAGCGCGGTGACGACCGCGAGCGCGGTATCGAGCGAGGTGAGACAGGGGACGCGCCCCTCCACCGCCGCACGGCGGATGAGGAAGCCGTCGCGGTCGACGTTCTTGCCGAGCGTCGGGGTGTTCACCACCGCGGCGCAGGTGCCCGAACGGATGATCTGGAGGATCGTGACGTCCCCGTCCGCCAACTTCGGCACCTCCGTGACGTCGATGCCGAGCGAGCGGATGAGCGCCGCGGTGCCGGCAGTGGCGGCGAGGTCGTAGCCGAGCCAGTGGAAGCCCTCGATGATCGGCACGACCTCGGCCTTGTCCTTGTCCGCGACGGTGATGAGCACCGTGCCCT
>DATLEG010000292.1:0-7608 GCA_035525465.1 Saccharimonadales bacterium (SeqCode) | reverse complement strand
CGAGAAGGCCACTCCGGCCCATCGCGCACCTACCTCCTGGTCCAGCGCCACACTCGCGATTCCTTACCACCGGTGACCTGCAGCTGCTGGTGCTGCTCTGCGATCAGGCGGTGTCGCTGTTCGCGCGCGCCGGCGCGACCTCGGACCCGACCGCGGTGCCGGTGCGTTCCGGTGGGGCAACGGTTGGCCGCGGTCTCCGCGCACGTCCCCCGACGTGCAGGGCCAGACGGACGCGCAGGAGGATCACGCCCGGACGTGGAGGCCTTCCCGCTGGCCATCGAGGGGAACCAGCCGCAGCTTGTCGGGTCCGCCGAGCGTGTCGGGGCGCTTGCCGGCGCGCTCGCGGCACGGCTCGGGCTCCCGAACGAGGACGCCGATGCGATCTACGTCGCCTCGCTCCTCTGCGATGTCGGGGAGCTAGGGATCGACCGCGGGATCCTCGACACGCCGGGCCATCGCACGCCCGAGCAGCGCGAGAGCGTCGAGCGCCATCTGCTGCTAGGTGAGACGATCCTCGCGACCCTGACGTTCCTCTCATCGGTCGCGCAGATCGTCCGTGCGCACCACGAGCGGTGAAGCCGGACCGGCTACCCGAGCCGGCTGCGGGGGAAGGACGTCCCGCTCGGCGCCCGCGTCCTCGCCGTCGCCGATGAGTACATCGCGCTGACCAGTCCACGCCCGTACCGCGCCGCGCTGCGTGCTTCCGAAGCGATGGGCGCGGTGGAGCAGGCCCGCGGCCGGGCCTTCGATCCCGCCGTGGTCGATGCCCTGGTCGCGCTGGGCGAGGTGGGGACGCCGCAGTTCGGGTAACTCGCGCAACGGGGCCGGCAGGCATGCAGGCGCCGACCGGACCTCCGTACCCCCGGCGTCACTCCCCGGTCGGTGGCCGTCCCTGTTGTTGTGATCCGGGAACTCCGGACGGGGAGCGTGGCCAGGAGAACGTCGAGTTCGCCTTCGTCTTGCCTCTCGTCCTGCTGTCGCGGTCGGCGATTTCGGCATCGCTATCAACGCTCGGTCCAGATGTCGAACGCGGTCCGCGAGGGTGCCCGGTACGGCAGCGTCCTTCCGCTCCGCGTCGACGCGTCCGGGAGTCCCGACCCGGAGAACATGAAATACCGGGTGAAGCACGAGGCGAGCAGCTTCACCCTGGGCGACGCGAACATCCAGGTCTTCTACGAGCAGGCGAACGTGAATCCGCCGACCAGCTACGCCGCGGGGGGCGTCGGAGCCTCGACGTACGCGGTGACCGGGAATGAGGTCCGGATCCAGGCGACGACGCGCTACACGCCACTCACGCCGTTCGCCGCGCTCCTGTTCCCGAGCGGCTCGGTGACCCTCAGCGGTACCGCCGTGATGCGCATCGAATGATCGGACGCCTGCGGGCGGGCTCCGGCGCTTGGCGCCACGATGAAGGTGGCCAGGCGGTCGTGATACTCGCGCCGCCGCTCGGGGTGACTGGGCGACGATCGACCTTCGACATCGCGACGCTCAAGCTGGTGAACTAGCCCCGAACACGCCCCAGCTGGCGACCGGTCTGCGGTCGCGCGGCGATGGCGACGGCGAGGACCGCGCTCGCGATGCCCCCCACCGCGAAGAGCGCCGGGATCCCGAGCGCCGCCGCGATGGCCGATCCGATGAGCGGGCCGATGCCCCAGCCGAGCATCTGCGCGCTGGTCGTCGCGCCGAACGCGCGCCCCTCGCTTCCTGCTCGCGCGGCGCTCCGGGTGAGGACGCCGGTCGCCGCCCCGATCGCGGCGAGCGCCACCCCGAGGAGGATCCGCAGGGCGAGGAAGAGCACCGGCCCGATCGGGAAGAGGTGGGGGATCAGGGCGATCGCGGTGAGCCCGACGCCGAACAACAGGACGATTCGCGGCCCGCGCCGGTCGGCCTGGATGCCGAGGAATGGCGTGGCGACGGCGGCACTCACCGCACCGGCGGCGAAGGCCAGCCCGACCAGGATCTCGGTCGACAGCCAGGCCGGGCGGGAGAGGTCCTGCACGTACAGCGGCAAGAGGGCGAGGGAGCTGGAGTACGCGGCCTGGGTGGCGAGCAGCACGGTCATGATGCCGCGGAGCTCGGGCCAGGCCAGCGGCGCGAAGATCCCCACGATCCCCCCCAGGACCGCCCGGGGCGAGCGGTCGATCGGTGGCCGGAGTCCGGTCTGCGGTGGCTCGTGCACCCAGAGCCAGCAGACGACGGTGCAGACCGCCATGACGACCGCGCTCAGGAGGAACGACGACCGGAAGCCGATCGCGACGATCGTGATGCCGCCGATGAGCGGGCCGACGAAGTTGCCGGCCTGCATCGCGGTGTTCACCGTGCTGAGGGCGAAGCCGGTGCGCGCACGTGGCGCGATCGTGGCGACGAGGGTCGCCGCGGCCGCGCCGGTGCCGGTGAGCGCGCCCTGGAGGATGCGCAGGGCGAGGAGCTGCCGGACGTCAGTGACCAGGCTGATCCCACAGAGCACCAGGGCCGCTCCAGCGATCGAGCGGACGAGCATCGCCTTGCGGCCGTAGCGGTCGCCGAGCGCCCCCCAGATCGGCGCGAAGAAGGCCATCGGGAGTCCCGCGGCGCCGCTGATGAGGCCGGTCCAGAGAGCGATCTCCGCCCGGTCCTGCAGGCCCAGCTCCTGGAGGTACAGGGGGATGAAGGGGAGGGCGATGCCGAAGCCGACGAGGACGACCGCCTGCATCGCCGAGACGATGTAGATGGTCCGAAGCCAGGTGTTGTCGGGCGGCGCCGGGGACCTCACCCCCGGACCGGAGCGTGACCGGAGATCAGACCGGGAAGGCCAGCCGGTAGATGACGAACAGGATGATGCCGACCGCCGCCACGGCTACGACATGGAGACCGAGCCTGGGATGGCGATCGTCGGCGAGGCGGCGGACGGGCGCGAGGCCTTGGCGTTGGCCCAGGAGCTTTTGCCGGACATCGTTCTCGTGGATATCAAGATGGGCGACTGGGACGGCGTGACCGCGACACGGCGGGTGCGCAACTCGGTGCCCTCGACCCGGTCATCATGCTCACGAACCATGATGAGGACGAGCTGGTGTTCAGCTCCATCCGGGCCGGCGCCTCGGGCTATCTCCTGAAGGAGGTGAGCGGGACCCAGCTGGCGAATTCGATCCGCACCGTCGCGGACGGGTTCTCGCTCATCTGGCGACCGCGCAGGGCGGTCACCCCGGTCGCCCCGCACGTCGCGCCGCGGCCGGTCCCGAGGTCTCATCCGACGCCGCCGCGGCGACCTGCGCCGGCTCGTGCGAAGAAGCGGGCGGGTGATGGTGCTGCCGGTCGCGTTGCATCGCTTACACCGGTAGACTTTGCACATGACGACCGCCCAGCCCTCGTCACTCCAGGCGCGCGGCGAGCGCGTGCTCTCTCCGGTCCTCGGCCACTACAGCTGGCTGGAGATCGATCGGGGGGAGGGGAGCTGGCTGCACACCCGCGACGGCCGGAAGATCCTCGACCTCACCTGCGGCATCGCCGTCACGCCCGTCGGCCACGCCCATCCCAAGGTGGTGCAGGCGATCACCCAGCAGGCCGCCAAGCTCAGCCACATCTGTGCGGGGGTCGCGGCCTACGAGGCGAACATCGCGCTCGCCGAGGCGCTGGTGGAGATCGCCCCGTCCGGCCTGGACCAGGTCTTCTTCGGCAACAGCGGCGCCGAGGCGATCGAGGGCGCGATCAAGCTCGCCCGCCAGGCCACCGGTCGCGAGGGGATCATCGTCTTCCGGGGCGGCTTCCATGGCCGCACCGCGGGCGCGGCCTCGGTGACGACCTCCAAGGCGGCCTACCGCCGGGGGATCGGCGCCCTGCTGCCCGAGGTCCACGTCGCGCCGTATCCGTACCCGCTCGACTGCGTCATCACCCCGGCGCACGATGCCGAGGCCTGCGCCGAGCACTGCCTCGCGACCATCGCGACGATGCTCGAGCACGACATCCCCCCGGAGCACGTCGCGGCGATCCTCATCGAGCCGGTCCTGGGGGAGGGCGGCTACGTCCCCGCACCGGCCTCGTTCCTCCGGAGCCTTCGTGACCTTGCGACGCGGATCGGCGCGCTCCTCATCTTCGACGAGGTCCAGACGGGGTTCGGGCGGACCGGCGCCTGGTTCGCGGCCCAGAAGCTGGGAGTCACCCCTGACGTCATGACGCTGGCCAAGGGCCTCGGCGGCGGCATGCCCCTTGGCGCGGTGCTCGCGCCGCGGGAGCTGCACGCGAAGTGGCGCACCTCCACCCATGGCTCGACCTTCGGCGGGAATCCGGTCTCCTGCGCCTCCGGCCTGGCGACGCTCGAGATCCTCCGCGACGAGCGCCTTCCCGAGCGGGCGAACGAGGTGGGGAAGTGGATCGTCGAGGAGCTCGCGCCGCTCCGGCACGACCCGCGCACCCGCGAGATCCGCGCGATCGGCGCCATGGCCGCGATCGAGTTCGCCGACAAGGCGACCGCCAAGGGAGCGATGGCCGCGAGCCTTGACCGTGACGTGCTCCTCATCACTGCGGGGGCGCACGATCAGGTCATCCGATTCATTCCGGCGCTGAACATCAGCGAGGATGACCTCCGGCAGGGCATCCGGTCCTTCGTCGAGGCGGCGCGCGGCACCACCGTCGCGACCCCGGCCTAGCATCGGTCGCGCGCTCTCCGTCGCGGCCGGGATCGCCGCGGTCGCGTTCTTCGTCCTCCTCACCATCGTCCTTCGTCCCATTCCGCCCGCCACTCCACCCACCGCGCCGGCCGGCGCTCCGGTGACGGCCACGGCGCCCCCCGATGTCCCGGCCGCCTGCGCGGGCGATGCGCGGGGGACGGTCTTCGCCGCAGGCTCGCTCGACGATCGGGTCGTCGCAGTACGGGCCTGGGCCCCGTCACACCGCGGCGAGGCGGTGTCGCTCGTCATCAGCGACGCGGTCGTGCTCGCGTCGGTCCGCGCCGGGTCCAGCGCGCCGAACGCGCCGCCGTTCCGTGATCCCGATGTGCGGATCCGTCCCGACGGGATCCATCTTTCCGGCACCGCAAGCGCGGCGATCTTCCGCTACGCGATCAAAGCGACGCTGGTCCCGGAGGTCCAGAACGGCCGGTTCCGTCTGGTCGTCACCCAGCTCGACACCGGCGGGATGCCGGGCTTCCTGCGCCAGCAGGTGAGCGATCTGGTCGCCCAGGCGGCCGATCCGGCGGTCTGGCGGCTGCCGGTCCGGGTCACCGAGGTCGTCCTCCGCGAGGGCTGCGGCACCGTCCGGGGCACCGGCGGGGACTGATCGGGTGCGATATTCGTGCACGGGAAAAATGACCGCCTCCCGCTCTTGACAGGGGCCCTCCAGACGCGCATCGTTCGCCCCCTGCGCTCCTAGATGTTGTGCCGGGCGACCGGTCAGACACCGTATCTAGTGGCTGTGGGCAGGGAACGAGATCGCGAGGAGGGTTCGGTCATGTCGCAGGCTTCCGCGCTGACCACGACACCACTGGGACCTCCCCTCCTCTTGTTGCGCCTCCGCTTGCCCGCCCGCTCCACCACTCTTTCGACCTTCTAGGAGATATCGAACATGGCTATTGCCGAAGCACCGCGGGAGTCCGCCCACCAGCAGCCGGAGCGTCCGGGGCTCCAGGTCCAGCGCTACTTCACCCGTGAGGGGATCCACCCGTACGACGAGATCGAATGGGAGCTCCGCGACGCGGTGATCCCGGGCGAGAGCGGCAATGTCTTCGAGCAGCGTGGCGTCGAGGTCCCGAAGTTCTGGTCGATGACCGCCACGAACGTGGTCGCGAGCAAATACTTCCGCGGCAAGCTGGGGACCCCGGCCCGCGAGACGAGCGTGCGGCAGATGGTCGACCGGGTGGTCGATCAGATCACCCGCTGGGGCATCGAGGGCCGCTACTTCGCGACCGCCACCGACGCCGCGGTCTTCGGGGACGAGCTGCGGTATCTCATGGTCCACCAGCACGCGTCGTTCAACTCGCCGGTCTGGTTCAACATCGGCGTGCCCGGCGCGCGCCAGCAGGCCTCGGCGTGCTTCATCCTCTCGGTCGACGACTCGATGGACTCGATCCTCGACTGGTTCAAGAACGAGGGTGTGATCTTCAAGGGCGGCTCCGGCTCGGGGATCAACGTGTCCACGATCCGCTCGAGCAAGGAGCACCTCTCCGGTGGCGGCCTCGCCTCAGGCCCGGTCTCCTTCATGCGCGGCGCCGACTCGGTGGCCGGATCGATCAAGTCCGGTGGGACCACCCGCCGCGCGGCGAAGATGGTCGTGCTCAACACCGACCACCCCGACGTGCGTGAGTTCATCTGGTGCAAGGCGAAGGAAGAGCAGAAGGCCTGGGCCCTGGGCGAAGCCGGCTACGACATGGGGCTGAACGGTGAGGCCTGGCAGTCGATCCAGTTCCAGAACGCGAACAACTCGGTCCGTGCGACCGATGACTTCATGCGCGCGGCCCTCGCCGACGAGGACTGGGCCCTCAGGGCCGTCTCGACCGGCGAGGCACTTGAGACGGTGAAGGCCAAGCAGCTCCTGCGCGAGCTCAGCGAGGCGACCTGGGCCTGCGGGGACCCGGGGATGCAGTTCGACACGACGATCAACGATTGGCACACCTGCCCGGTCTCCGGCCGGATCAATGGCAGCAACCCCTGCAGCGAGTACATGCACGTCGACGACAGCGCCTGCAACCTCGCGAGCCTCAACCTCATGCGCTTCACCCGTGAGGACGGCGAGCTCGACCCCGAGCGCCTCCGTCGCGCGATCGACGTCGTGTTCACCGCGCAGGAGATCCTCGTCGGCTTCACCGACTACCCGACCGCGAAGATCACCAAGAATGCGAAGGCGATGCGCCAGCTCGGCCTCGGCTACGCGAACCTCGGGGCGCTGCTCATGAGCCGCGGCCTCGCCTACGACTCCGACGAGGGGCGCGCCTACGCCGCCGCGATCACCGCGCTCATGACCGGCGAGGCCTATGCGCAGTCCGCCCGGATCGCCGGCGTCGTCGGCGCGTACGACGAGTACGAGCGCAACCGCGCGCCGCACGACCGGGTGATGGAGATGCACCGTCTCCACGCCTACCGGATCCGCGATGAGATCGTCCCCAGCGACCTGCTCGGCTATGCCCGCGCCTCGTGGGACGACGCGGTCGGCATCGGAAAGATGCACGGCTTCCGCAACGCCCAGGCCACGGTGCTCGCTCCGACCGGGACGATCAGCTTCATGATGGATTGCGACACCACCGGCATCGAGCCGGACATCGCCCTGGTGAAGTACAAGAAGCTCGTCGGTGGCGGGATGCTCAAGCTGGTGAACCAGACCGTCCCCGCCGCCCTCGCCCGCCTGGGCTACACCGAGAGCCAGGCCGGCGCGATCACGACCTACATCGAGCAGCAGGGGACCATCGAAGGGGCTCCCGAGATCAAGGACGAGCACCTGTCGGTCTTCGACTGCGCGTTCAAGCCGCAGAACGGCGTGCGCTCGATCACCCACATGGGCCACATCAAGATGATGGGCGCGACGCAGCCGTTCATCTCCGGCGCGATCAGCAAGACGGTGAACCTGCCGGAGACCGCGACGGTCGAGGATGTGACCGACGCGTACGTCGAGGCCTGGAAGCACGGCGTGAAGGCGATCGCCATC
>DATLEG010000265.1:0-4444 GCA_035525465.1 Saccharimonadales bacterium (SeqCode) | reverse complement strand
GACAGCGGCGTGAACACGAGGAATGGCACAGCGATGAGCGGGGCGTACCGGAATTCGCCGGAGAGACCCAGGCGGTCCCCCGGGCCGGGGTACAGCGGCGCGCCATCCAGCAGGTGTTGCGCCGCGAGCCAGTAAGCCCGGAAGTCGTAGCCCGGCGGGAGCACGAGCCCGACCATCACCGCGATGATCGCCGCAAGGAGCGCGGCGGCGATGCCCGCGGTGTGCAGGATCCGCCGCGGCTCGGTCACCGCTCGCCTTCCCCCTGGTAGCGGCCGCGGTAGCCCTCGGCCGTGGCGGACGCGAGCCGGAGGAAGACGAGCTGATACACCCGCGCACCGCGCTGGAGCCGGTAGCCCTTGGGGTTCTGCACCGCGAGCAGGCCCTCCCCCCGGCCGGAATAGCCGGCGTCCCAGACCGCGCCGTGGATCGCGACGCCGGAGCGGAGCAGGCTGGAGCGCGGGTGGCCGATCGCCATGAGGTCGGGGGGAAGGTTCACCTTCTCGGCGTACTGGATGACATAGCTGCCCGGGTGGAGGTCCCACCAGCCGTCCCCGTCGGGTGCGAGCTCCTCGCGCGCCGCGGGCTCGCGGACCGCGTCGGCGGACCCAAGAAGTCCGGGAGAGGTGAGGCGCTGGAGCCGGCCGACCCGCAGGTCGATCCCGTTCGGCTGGAGCTGCGTCTGCTCATCGACCCCCTCGACCAGTGGCGGGGTCGCCGCGAGCGCCGCGCGGAGCTCTTCGCGCGAGAGGACGCTCACCCCGCCGATGCTAGGCGGCGGACACGCCGCATGCCAGACTTCACACGTGCTGGCGACCCGGACCTTCCTCTTTGCCGACCTGCGGGAATACACGACGTTCGTCGAGCGCCACGGCGACGCCGCGGCCGCGACGCTCATCGCCGACTACCGGCGGATCGTCCGGAGCGAGCTCGCCCGGCATGAGGGCGGTGAGATCAAGACCGAGGGCGACTCCTTCTATGTCGTCTTCACGAACACCGGCTCCGCGGTGACCTGCGCCGCGGCGATCCTGCGTGCCGCGGAGGCCTACTCGCGCGACCACCCCGACCGGCCACTGCGCATCGGCGTCGGCATCCATGCCGGCGAGCCGGTGCCACACGAGGGCCAGTTCGTGGGCACCGCGGTCATCGTCGCCGCCCGCCTGGCCCAGAACGCGAAGGCCGGCGAGCTGCTGGTGACCGAGGTCGTCCGCGCGCTCCTCCCGCGCAGCCAGGCATTGCCGATGGCCGAACGGACCGGTCTCGCGCTCAAGGGGCTCGACGACCCGCCAAAGGTGTTCAGCGTCGACTGGGCGGTCGCGCCACACCCCCGGCGCACCTCGTTCAGCGACGACGTCGCGATCTCAGCCGCCGCGCCGGCGAGCCAGCAGGTGCTCTGCCCGGTCGTCATCGGTCGCGACCGCGAGGCAGCCGCGCTCGACGCGCATCTGGCCGAAACGATCGCCGGACACGGACGCACGATCCTCGTCTCCGGCGAAGCAGGACTGGGAAAGAGCGCGCTCATGCGCCGGTTCCAGGAGCGGGTCGGCCAGCAGGGCGCTCGGCTGCTCATCGGCGAATGCACCGAGATCGAGGCCCGCCGTCCGTTCGGACCGTTCATCGACGCGCTCACCGCGGGCGACCTCCCGCTGCCGCCGGAGCTGGAGCAGGGTGGGCCGGGCGCCCTCCCGGTCGCCGAGGTCGAGCGCTACCGGGTGCACGTGGCGTTCGCCGAACGGATCGCCGAGGCCGCGCGCGAGCGGCCGCTCGTCGTCGTCATCGAGGATCTGCACTGGGGCGATGAGGCGACGTTCGAGCTGGTCCCCTATCTCGCGCGCAAGCTCAAGGATGAGCCGGTCCTGATCATCGCGACCTATCGGAGCGACGAGCTGCATCGGCTCCATCCGTTGAATCACGTCCTGGCCGAGCTTTCCCGCGGCCGCCTGGCGGAGGACATCCGCCTGAAGCGCCTCACCCTTGAGGAGGTGGGCCAGGTCATTGCCCGTGCGCTCGGACTCAAGCAGGCACCGACAGCGGCGTTCCGTCAGGCGATCTACGACCGGACCGAGGGCAACCCGTTCTTCGTCGAGGAGATCCTGCGCGCGCTCGTCGAGCGCGGGGAGCTGACCTATCGCGACGGCGCCTGGCACCGCGAGAAGGAGGTGGCCGATCTCACCATCCCGGCGTCAGTGCGGGACGCGGTGCAGCAGCGGCTCCTTGGCCTCGAGCCCAGTGCCCGCCGGGCGATGCAGGTCGCTGCGATCATCGGGCTGCGCTTCGACTTCGAGCTTCTCGAGGCGGTGAGCAAACTTGACGAGCACACCTTGTTCGAAGCGATCAAGGCCGCGATCGAGGCGCAGCTCGTCCGCGAGGAGACCGACGCATCGGGCAACGACACCTATGCCTTTCGGCACGCTCTGTCGCGCGAAGCGGTCCTCGCGGACCTGCTCCAGCGGGAGCGACGGCTCCTCCACCGCGCGGTCGGCGAGGCGCTCGAGGGAATGACCGCGGCGCGGCCGGAGGACCGGGCCGAGGAGCTCGCGTACCACTTCGACGAGGCCCGTGACAGCCCCAAGGCCTTCCGGTATCACCGGATCGCCGCAGAGCGATCGCTGCGCATGGCGGCACCGGTGCAGGCGATGGCCCACTTCGAACGGGCGATCGAGCTTGCGCCCGATGACGAGCCGGCCCTGGTCGACCTGTCACTCCGGCTCGCCGACGTGGCGACCTCGATGGCCGACAATGCGCGGGCCCTTCGAGCGGCCGAGCAGGCACGGGCGATCGCCGATGAGCGCGGTGATCGCATCGGGGCCGGTGAGGCGATCCACCGGATCTCGCTCTTCAGGTGGATGAACGGAGCGACGGCCCAGGCCGAGGAGATCGTCCGGGAAGGGATCGCCCAGCTCGAGCCGCTGGGGTCCAGCAGTGCGCTTGCCGCCTGCTATGTGGAGCTCGCCCGCCTGGCGATGATCGACCACCGCGACGCCGAGGCGGTGGCCATGGGTGAGCGCGGCACGGCGATGGCCAGGGAGACCGGAGCCTTGCAGACCGAGATCTTCGGCCTGAACTTCGTGGGCACCTCCCTCGCGCACACCACGCCCCGCGCCGCCGAAGGACTCGAGCTTCTTGAGCGGAGCCTCGCGATGGCCGAGGAGCATGATCTGCCCTACCTCGCGCAGCGGGCCTTCAACAACCTGACGGTGTCGCTCCGGTACCTTGGCCGCCCCTACGCGGATCGGCGCGCGATCACGGAGCGGAGCCTGGCCCACGCCCGGCGGCACGGCCTGCGCTCCGATCCGCTCATGCTGGGCGAGGTCTTCATCGCGCTCGACGACGGCGATGGAGACCGGTTGCTCGAGCTCGTCGTCGAGACACGGAACGACACGATCTGGTCCTGCACCCGGGAGGTCATCGGGGCGATCGTCAACGCGGCCCGCGGCGGTCCGGAGAGCGGCGCGGCTGAGAGCGCCGATGCCTCCGCCCGCCGCCTCCTGGCCGCCGGCGATACCCAGTGGGTCTCCACCGCCACGATGAGCGCGGTGATCCAGCTGCTGTTCGGTGACCACGAGGGCGTCACCGAACGGCAAGCCGTCCTGTTCAGACCGGGGCCACGGGTCGATCTGGAAGTCCAGCCGGCCGTCGTCGGCCTTACCGCCGCTCGGCGATCCGACAGTCAAGAAGCGTTCCGGGCCTGGAACGCCGGTCTGGCCCGCCTCGGCGACGCTGCCGGACCCAGCGCCGTTGCTACGCTCCGGTTCGCCTCCGGGCTCATCGCCTGGCGCGAGGATCGTGCCGATGACGCGGCGACCGACCTCGCCGCGGCGGCGGAGTACTTCGAAGAACAGCATTACCGGATCGCCTGGTGGTTCGCGACGCAGGAGCGGGCCGCGCAGCTCGCCGCCGCGGGCAGGGCCACCGAGGCCGCCGTGGTCCTTCTCCCGCAGCTGGAGTACTGGCGCAAGCTGAAGGCCACCTGGTACCTTGCGCAGCTTCGGTCCTGGGCCGCCGAAACGGGTATTCCGCTGGACGCCGAATGACCCTCGAGCCGAAGCCGGTCTCCGCTTCGAAGACGATCTTTTCGCAGACGATGCTGCCGAGCGACGCCAACCCGTTCGGGAACGTCCACGGCGGCGAGATCATGAAGCTCATCGATGCCTGCGCCGGCGTCGCCGCGGCCCGGCATGTCCGCGGGCGCGTCGTGACGGCGCGGGTGGACGAGCTGTCGTTCGTCGCCCCGGTCTACGTCGGCGACCTGGTCACCGCGCGAGCCTCGGTGAACGACGTCGGCAGCAAGAGCATGGAGATCGGGGTGCGGGTCGAGGCCGAGAACACCTTCACCGGCACGGTCGTGCACGTCTCCTCGGCCTACCTCGTGTTCGTCGCGATCGATGACCAGGGCAAGCCGGTTTCGGTCCCGACGCTGCGCGCCGAGACCGATGAGGAGCGCCGC
>DATLEG010000256.1:0-3846 GCA_035525465.1 Saccharimonadales bacterium (SeqCode) | reverse complement strand
GGCGGCCGAGTGAGGCGCCAGAGCCAGAGGCCGCCGATGACCTCCAGCGCGCAGGCTGTCGCAAGGAGCCAGCGGCCGCGGCCGGCGAAGGTCGCGACGTAGTCCGGCGAGAGGATCGCGAACGCAAGTGCCCCGAGGGGCGCCAGGCCGAGCAGCACCGCCGCCGACATCCGACTCTGCGCGGTGAGGGCGCTTCGCTCGTCGTCAAGCGCAAGACGACTCCGCAGCAACCGGGCCACCCGGCCCAGGCTGCGGCCGATCGGCCCACCCGTACGGGAGAACGCGACGAGCACCACCGCAAAGGGAGCCAGATCCTCCTCGGGCACCACCCCGGCATACCCCGCGAGCGCCGTGCGCACCGGATCCCCGAGCGATAGAGCGGCCGCGGCGCGCGCCGTCGCGCGCCCCAGGTCCGGCGGTAGCGCTCCGGCCGTTTCGGCCAAGGCGCTCTCCAGCGAAAGTCCCGCACCGAGCGCCGCCGCGATCGCGTCGATGGACCCCGGGAATGCCGCCCGGGCCTGCCGGCCGCTGCTGCGCGGTGTGAGCCATCGGCGGAGGGCCCGAAGGCGGCCAGGGGGGAGCAGACCGGCGGTCACCAGGAGCCCCCCGATGACGACCAGCACCGCGGTCACCACGGGAGCGGGACGGGGCGGAGGACGTGTTCGGTGGCGTCGGGGTCCAGCTCGGCGACCTCGACGATACGTCGCCGCCCGTCAGGCCCGCGCTCCTGATGGATCACCAGCTCGATCCCCCGATGGATCTGCTCCCGGATCACCGCGATCGGCAGATCGACCCCCGCCATCAGGGCCATCGTTTCCAGACGGAGCAGCGCGTGATACGCGCTGTTCGCGTGCACGGTGGTGAGCGACCCGCGGTGACCGGTGTTCATCGCCTGCAGCATGTCGAGCGTCTCGCCACCGCGGACCTCGCCGACGATGATCCGGTCCGGGCGCATCCGGAGCGCGTTGCGCAGCAATGTCCGGATATCGATGCTGCCGGTGCCTTCGACACTTGCCGGTCGCGTCTCGAGCGCCACGACATTCGCCTGCGGCAGACGGAGCTCGGCCGCGTCCTCGATCGTGACCACACGCTCCTCCGAGGCGATGCCATGGGCCAGGGCGTTCAGCGTCGTCGTCTTGCCGCTTGACGTGCCACCCGAGATGAGGATGCTCCGGCGTGCCGCCACCGCGGCGACCAGGAAGGCGACGACCTCGGGCGGTGCGGTCCCCGCCCGGACGAGGTCGTCCGGTCCGAGCGGACGCGGACCGAAGCGGCGGAT
The DNA here is from genome assembly GCA_035525465.1 of Saccharimonadales bacterium (SeqCode). Classification (GTDB taxonomy): domain Bacteria; phylum Chloroflexota; class Limnocylindria; order P2-11E; family P2-11E; genus UBA4735. Next base: position 2,567 of record DATLEG010000256.1, on the reverse strand, counting down.
GGTCAGGATCGGTCCGGCGAGCGCGATCGGCGCGATGACCGCGTGGACCCGGGATCCGTCCGGCAGGCGCGCGTCGACGAGCGGATTCGCGAGGTCGATCCGGCGGCCCAGCGGAGCGACGAGCCGCTCGATGAGGACCAGGATCTCCTCCGCGTCTCGGAATCGGATCGGGACCGGATCGATCCGCCCGTCGCGCTCCACCCACACCCCGCGCGTGCCGTTGACCATGATCTCGGTGATCCGCTCGTCGCGGAGGAGCGGGGCGAGCTCACCGAGCCCGAAGAATCGATCGTGCAGCCACCGCTCGATCCCGCTGAGCTCCGCCGCCGACAGGGCGATCCGCTCGGCAGCGGCGCTCTCCCGAAGTGCGGACCCGAGCTGCTCGGGCCGCGGCCGACCGTGCTCGCTCTCACGCAGCCGCAACGCGACGGCGCGCTCGAGCCGCTCGCGCGTTGCGGTCATGAAGCGTCGATCGCCAGGACCTCGGCCAGCTCGTCATAGGCGGTGCCCAGCTGGCCGCGGACCGCGCGTCGCGTCGCGGCGGCCTCTGCGACGGCGCGCTCGTCCCGCGGTAGGACCCGGAAGGGATCGTCGATCGGCCCCTGCGCGCCGATCCACCAGACCGTATCGGGAAGTGCGGCCGCCTCCCGGATCGCGCGCGAGACGGGATCGTCATAGCTGAGCGCGAGCACACGGTCGGCGGCATCGATGGCCGCGCGGGAGACCGGATCCGCGGCCGGCGGCGCGTCCACGATGACCATGTCCACCAGATCTCGTGCGGCCGCGATGGCGGCGGACGCCAGGTCGGCAGCCGGCATCCGGGGCGGCCCACCAACGAGCGACAGCCGGGGCGCCACCTCGACGGCAAGGACGGCGAGGTGCTCGGCCTGCAGCTCGGCGGTGAGCGGCGCGACCTCGAGCCACGGACGCCCGGTCGCTCCAAGCCACCAGCCGAGCGCCCCGGAAGCGGTGAGGTCCATCGCCAGAACGCTCCGGCCGGCGGCGAGGCGATGCGCGAGGTTCGACACCAGCAGCGTCCGGCCCACGCCCCCGCGACCAGCCGTGACCACGATGACGCGGGTGGCCCCGCGGCCGGTCCGGGGCAGGACGGCGGCGATGAGCGGACCGAGGACCGCCGGGTCGGTCGAGGTCGCCGTGGCGACGGCGGAACCCGCGGCGGTGAGGAGCTCCCGCTGCTCCTCGGTCACCACGGCGACGCGCGGCAGATCGGGCGGGAACGCCCCTGCGGCTGCCGCGGCGTCCGGATCACGCAGGTCCACGAGGACGAGCCTGGGCGATCCCCCACGATCCAGATCGAGGACCTGCGCGGTCCGATCGAGCGCCGTACCGCAGACGGCAACGGCCAGCCGCGGCGTGCGCACCTGGCGCGCCGTCTCCCGGGTCGGCCCCCCGTCACCGGTCGCGCCAGGCTGCGGGGCGCTCACCGCGTCGAGCGGAGCAATGGCACCAGGAGCAGACCCGAGGCGCGGGCGACCGCGATCGCAGTCGCATCGTCGGCGGCGCAGCCGACGACCAGCCCATGCTCGTCCAGCGACACCACGAGCAGATCGAAGGCGATCGCGGTGGCGGTGGCCCGCTCACCGGGCCGCAGGGCGAGCACGTCGATGTGATCTCCCGGCCGTGGGCCGATCACCGGGGTGGCGAGCCAGGCGGGCGGCAGGGTGAGCGCCCAGGTATCCGGTGCGAGCGTCTCCGCGACCGAGGCGGTGCGCGCCGCTCCGGCCTCCGATGGTGCGGGTCCGAGCAGCGCGGCGAGCGCCAGGACCCCCAGGCCGGCGAGGGCCAGCGTTCGCCGGCGGGCGGTGAGGCGACCCCGCACCAGGATGCTCAGGGACGGCAGCATGCCGCTCCGATCGCGGCGCGGTGGCGCCGGCGGTCCACGGTGAGAAGCACTTCAAGGTCGGCGCCAACGTCACGGATCAGCAGGTCCGTCGGCGCCCCAGCGCGATTCTCCGCGGCGAGCTCGCGCGCCGCGGCCAGCGCGGCCTCGATGACGGCCGGATCGGAAATGAGCTGCGCGAGCTCCTCCCTGCGGACGAGGGACGCGGCCCGTCCGCGCTGCGCCCGGACGCGGGTGATGAGGGCGGCCTGCGCGTCGGCGAGAGCCGCGCCCGCCGCTTCCACCGCCGCCTCTCCGGCGCGACGGGCGTGGGCCTCGGCGAGGATCCGGTCCTGTGCGTCGCGCAGCCCGACGATCGTCACCGCGGCGATCCCGATCCCGAGCACCGCGATCACCAGCGCCTGACCATCGTCGCCACGGAAGTTCACGGTGTCCACTCGATCCGTCGTGCGGCATCACCGCGAACGACCACCTGGGGGAGCCCGATGAACCCGAGCGGCGCGGCGATCGCGTAGCGCAGGCTCACCCGGAGGAGCCCGCCCCGTGGGGCCGGGCCACGGTCGGAGGCGCCCGGCACCACCGCGACCCCGACCTTGCTCGGGTCGAGCGGGGCCACGGCCGCCGCGACGCTGGACCGGATGAGGTCGTCGTCATTGGTCAAGGCGCCGATGCGGGCGCCTTCGGCCGCGCCCTGCGCCAGTGCGAG
>DATLEG010000247.1:0-2769 GCA_035525465.1 Saccharimonadales bacterium (SeqCode) | reverse complement strand
AGCGGCCGCACCGGTGGAGGAGCCCGCCCCCGAGCCGCCGGCGGTCCCCGTGGAGGCGGCCGCGCCCACGAAGGCGGCCGCGCCCGTGGAGGCGGCCGCCCCCGTGGCAGCGCCCGCGCCGGCCGACGAAGCAGGGGCCGTCCCGCTCGCCACGGCACCGGTGGATCCGGTCTCTCCGGTGGATCCTGACGAGACGGTGCTCGACCGGGAGGCGCGTGACGCGCGCGAGCGGCTCCACGATCCGGCTCGCGCCCGGCAGGCCGCAGCTGAAGGCTGGAAGACACCGACCGACGAGGCCGGCACGACCGACCGGTGGGGGTGAGCGGAACACCGGTGCGGACCGCTTTATACTGAGGTCGTTCGAGCGCCCCCGCTCTCGGGGTGCGCTCTTTTTCTCGCCTTGCGGTGGGCGCCCCTGTGGAGCTCGAGTGGAGGATCACCCGTCTAGATGAATCGTGTCTGGCCGTGGCTCATCGGGATCATCGTCGTCCTCGCGGTGTACGTCGACATCCCGAAGCACCAGTTCTCATTCCCGTTCAGCTGCCCCGGGGTCTGCTTTGGCGGCAGCTCGTTCACCGAGATCAAGACCCACCTCGGCCTCGACCTGCAGGGTGGCACCCAGCTCGTCCTCCAGCTGCGACCGGACAAGCTCGCCGCGCCCCCATCGACCCCGATCGAAGTCCTGAATGGCCAGGCCCAAAAGGTCATCGACCGCCGGATCAACGCCCTCGGGGTCAGCGAGCCGGTGATCCAGGGGCTCGGGACCGACAAGATCCTGCTCGAGCTGCCCGGTGTCTCCGATCTGAAGGAGGCGCAGGACCTCGCCACCAAGCAGGCCTTCCTCGAGATCAAGGTCCCGGTGAAGGACGCGAACGGACAGATCCAGAACGGGCAGTTCAAGTCACTTGAGCCGCCGCTCACCGGCGCGAACCTCAAGCCCACCTCGGTCCAATTCCAGGGCGCGACGAATGTCCCGGTCGTGGCCTTCGCCTTCGACTCCCCCGACGACGCGCGCTGGATCCAGCTGTCCAAGGACTATCTGAACGAGCCGGTCCAGATCAATCTGGACGGCAAGCAGATCAGCGCTCCGGTCATCCAGGTGGTCTTCACCAGCGGGAGCGGCGTCATCTCCGGGAACTTCACGACCCAGTCAGCGAAGGAGCTCTCGACCCTCCTCAACTCCGGCGCGCTCCCGGTCCCGCTCGAGATCATCCAGTCGACGCGCGTCGAGCCCACGCTGGGCAAGGACTCCGTCCAGCGGAGCCTGGTGGCCGGGGCGATCGGACTCCTCCTGGTCGTGATCTTCATGATCTCGTTCTACCGCCTGCCCGGAGTGATCGCGGTGCTCGCCCTGTTCTTCTACACCGCGCTCACTTACGCGATCTTCCGGCTGGTCCCGGTGACGCTGACGCTTGCCGGCATCGCCGGCTTCATCCTCTCGATCGGCATGGCGGTCGACGCGAACGTGCTCACCTTCGAGCGGCTCAAGGAGGAGCTCCGCGCCGGCAAATCCCTGCGGGTGGCCCTCGAGGAGGGCCGGCGCCGGGCGTTCCCCTCGATCCTGTACTCCAACCTCGCGACGATCCTCACCGCGGCGATCCTGTTCTACTTCGGTACCGGGACGGTGAAGGGCTTCGCCCTCACGCTCGCGATCGGCGTCGCGGTCTCGTTCTTCACCGCGGTCATCGTCACCCAGATGCTCTTGCACGCGACCCTTGACCGCCCGTCGCTCCGTCGCCGGTCGCTCTGGGGCGTGGAGGAGCGCGCCGCTGATCCGCGCGACGGGACCGCCCCGAGCCCGGTGCGCGCCTGATGCTGTTCCGCTTCGTCGAGCGCAAGAACTGGTACTTCCTGCTCTCGGGCCTGCTCATCGTTCCGGGGGTCATCTTCCTCGCTCTGGGCGGCCTCAAGCTCGGGATCGAGTTCAAGGGCGGGACGCTGCTCGATGCGCGCTTCGACAGCCCGCCGACGGCGACCGCGGTCCATGACGTCATGACCACGGTGGGCCACCCCGAGGCGGTGGTCCACGGTGCCGAGGGCGGCCGGGTGCAGATCCGCACGGTCGAGATGCAGCCGGACGAGATCGCCGGGGTCCAGAACGCCCTCGGCGCGAAGTTCGGGCCGAATCTCAAGGATCTGAACAGCAATGTGGTGAGCCCCTCGTTCAGCAGCGAGCTCGTCGCGAACGCGGTCCGGTCGATCGCCGCGGCCTCCGTGCTCATCGTGCTGCTCATCGCGTTCGCCTTCAAAGAGTTCGGCTGGTCGGCCTTCCGCTACGGGATCGCCGCGATCATCGCGCTTCTGCACGATGCGCTCATCGTGCTCGGGGTGTTCGCCATCCTGGGCTATTTCTTCAACGTCGAGGTCGACAGCCTGTTCGTCACGGCGCTCCTGACGATCATCGGGTTCTCGGTCCACGACACGATCGTCGTGTTCGACCGCATCCGCGAGAACCTCCGGCTGAATCGGGGAGAAGCGCTCAACCCGATCATCAACTTCTCCATCATGCAGACCCTGGCCCGGAGCGTCATCACCTCGCTCACCGTGGTGTTGACCCTGCTCGCGCTGTACCTGTTCGGTGGATTCTCGATGCGGAACTTCGCGCTCGCGCTGCTCATCGGGATCATCTCCGGTACCTATTCGTCGATCTTCAACGCGAGCCAGATCGTGTCGCTCTGGCAGGAGCTCGAGGACCGGATCCGTGGCCGCGGCCGCGGGGGGCAGGCGGCCACGGCCTAGGCTTCCGGCGTGAGGCGGCGTCTCGCGCTC
>DATLEG010000230.1:0-2253 GCA_035525465.1 Saccharimonadales bacterium (SeqCode) | reverse complement strand
AACAGGAGGAACGACCACACCACCATGGCGATGGCCGATCCCAACACGATCGGCCGGCGGCCGATCCGGTCGGAGAACACTGCGCCCACCATGATCGCCACCCCGAAGAGCAGGCCCGCAAAGATCCCGATCGTGAGGACGTCCGTCCGGACCAGCTTGAGTTCGCGCGTGCCGTAGGAGGTCAGATAGGTCGCGCCAGTGTGGAAGAAGGCGAAGATCGCGGTGATGGAACCGGCCGCGAGGAGCACCTCCACGGGCTGGGCCTTTGCGACCTCGAAGAGCGGGACCCTCGTCTTGTGCTGCGAAGCCTCAACAGTCCTGAAGGCGGCCGTCTCCTCGATCTTCAGCCGCACGTAAAGGCCGATGGCCACCATGATCGCGCTGCTGAGGAACGGGATACGCCAGCCCCAGTCCTGGAAGCTCTCCGCGGACATCGTCTTCGCCGTGGTCAGGTAGGTGGCACACGTCAGTGCGAAGGCAATGGCCGGGCCGAGCTGAGGGAACATCGCGTAGGTGCCGCGCTTCTTGGCCGGGGCGTTCTCGCCCGTGAGCAGAACGGCGCCGGCCCACTCCCCGCCGACCGCGATGCCCTGCACCACACGCAGCAGGATCAGCAGGATCGGGGCGGCCACACCGATGGTCGCGGCGGTCGGCAGGCAGCCGACCAGGAACGTCGCGATACCCATGGTGAGCAGCGAGGCGACCAGTGTCGCCTTCCGCCCGATCCGGTCACCGAAGTGCCCGAACAGCATCGCGCCCAGCGGTCGGGCAGCGAAAGCGACGCCGAACGTGGCGAACGAGGCCGCCGTCCCGGCGCCGTCGCCGAGTTCCGGGAAGAACGACTGCCGGAACACCAGCGCCGCAGCGGTGCCGAAGATGAAGAAGTCGTAGAACTCGACCGTCGTTCCGACCATGCTCGCGGCGGCGACCCGCCGCATCGAGTTCTGCGGCAGGTCGGTCACGTCATTGCGGGCCATACGGATCCTCCTCGGTCACCTCCGAGCGACGGTAGGGACCGCGAAGGATGGCTCACATGTCCCGCGGGCACACATCCCGCAGGCCCGGTGTGCATACCGGCGAGAGGTTCAGGTCAGGCCGACTCGAGGCGCCACGTGCTCGAAGATCAGGCTCGTTTCCGTGGTCGCGACGTCACGCGACGCGCTCAGATGCTCCACCACGAAGCTGCGGAGATCGTCAGGTGAGGACGCCGCCACATGGAGCATGAAGTCGGTGGCTCCCGCCAGGAAGAACACATTGAGAACCCCGGGCAGTGGCACGAACCGTTCCACGAATGTGCCAATGCGCGCTCGGGCCTGCGCCTGCAACCGGACGGAGATCAGCGCCTGCAGCGGCCGCCCCAACGCCTCCTGCGCGACATCGGCATGGAACCCCCGGATCACGCCGGTGTCCTGCAATCGCCGCACTCGCATCAGGCAGGTCGACGGGGCGATTCCCACCTGGGCCGCCAAGGCGTTGTTCGGTGTCCGGGCGTCAGATACCAACGCCTCCAGGATCTTCCGGTCGATCGCGTCAAGCTCGACGTCCACTCGGACACGGGGCCGAACTCTGTTCGGCGATGTTCTGCGGGGAACGGCCACGACGTGAAGCTTACATCGACTTTAGGGCACCTGGACGAATTATCTTCGGTGTTAGGCCCAAATGGGCGAATGAACGACCATCCTCGTGACATCTGACCGATATTCAGGAGGCGTCATGCGGATCGGCATTCCCACCGAGGTAAAGAACCACGAGTACCGGGTGGCCATCACGCCCGCCGGCGTCAAGGAGCTCGCGCTCAACGGACACGAGGTCTACGTCCAGGCCGGAGCCGGTCTCGGCTCCTCGATCGCCGACGCCGAGTACGTCGCGGCCGGGGCCCAGGTCCTGCCGACGGCGGATGAGGTGTGGGCCACCGGCGACCTGATCCTCAAGGTCAAGGAGCCCATCGCCGAGGAGTACGACCGCATGCGGGAGGGCCAGGTCCTCTTCACCTACCTGCACCTCGCCGCGGACAAGCGCCTCACCGAGGAGCTGCTGGCCCGCAAGGTCACCGGGATCGCTTACGAGACCGTCCAGGCGCCGAACGGCTCGCTCCCGCTGCTCGCCCCGATGTCCGAGGTCGCTGGCCGGCTCGCCCCGCAGGTCGGCGCGGCCACGCTCATGAAAGCCCAAGGCGGCCGCGGTGTGCTGATGGGCGGTGTCCCCGGCGTGCACGGCGCGAAGGTGGTCATCATCGGCGCCGGTGTCTCCGGG
>DATLEG010000228.1:0-3781 GCA_035525465.1 Saccharimonadales bacterium (SeqCode) | reverse complement strand
ATAGGTCGCGACAAGGTCCGCCTCCGCGGGATGGTCGCCCCGGAGTCGCGCGACCGAGGCGCGCCAGTCGGTATCGCCCAGATCGCGGGCCGCGGCGGCCAGGCGACCCTCGGTCTCGCGGTAGAGCTCCTCGCCCCAGCGCTTCAGCGAGACCGCGTCATGACCCAGCAGCTCCTTGTCCCGCAGGAGCGCGTCGAACGCCTCCCGCCCGATGGCGAACGATCCCCGGGAGCGTCGCATGAGGTCGTCGCGGAGCCAGGCGGCGTAGCGGTCGAGCGCGTCGCCCGCGCGCTTCCCCGCTCCGGTGAGCGCGCGTTTGCTCGGGGAGCCCTCCGGTGCGAGCGACGGAAGCACCGCGCGCACGAACGTCGCGCCGGCGGTCGCCGTCTCACCCGCGACGACGACGTACACCGGGGGGACGAGCGCGCCATCCAGATTCGCGATGCCGGCCTGGAGAGCCGCGGGGGCCTGCTCCAGCCGCTCGGCAAGCGCCACGAGCCGGGCCTCCGGGTCGTCTCCGGCCCGAAGGAGCGCGTAGTACGCGCCGCGGATGACCGCGTCGGAATAGAGTGACGGCTGCCGGCGCCACCGCGCGAACGCGCGGAGCGCGTGCTCCCCGCGCAGCTCGGCCAGGATGAGCGCGAGATCGGTGCGCTCCGACGGCACCAGATCCGAGGCCAGGGTGCCGCCGAACGCGGCAAGCGCGCGCTCGGTGTGTGCCTCGCGGGCGGCGAAGCCGTCGGCACCCAGGTCCGCGAGCCGGTCGTCGTGCTCGTGCAGGCCCGCGATCGTCGCCGCCGTCGGATCGAGGGCATAGCGCTCCTCGACGAACGCCCGCGCCCGCGTCGCGAAGGCGCTCTCGTCCCGTACCATCGACATCACCATATCGTCACACCGACCGGGGAGATGAGCGTGCCCGCGACACCGACCGCCGTGACCGAGAAGTATCCCGATTGCACCAATTGCGAAGCACCGTGCTGCCGCCACCAGTTCATGGAGGATGAGGACCACTGGTACCGGCTGCCGGAGATCCGGGCGATCTACCGCGCTGCGGGCACCGATGTGAACCTTATCGGCTGGGCCAAGCAGCCCGACGGCCGCCAGCCGATGATCGAGTGCCAGGCCTTCGATACCAGGCATCTGGCCTGCACGGTGTACGAGACCCGGCCCGAGCATTGCCGGACCTACGACTGCCGCGAGGACGACCCTGATGAGCCCGAGGCCCGGGCGCACTGCGACATCGCGCGACATCGCCGGAATGAGGCGGTCCGCGCCCGCAAGGCCGCCGCCGCCCTGGGCCGCGCGAACGGATCATCCGCGGGCTAGCCGAGCGCGGCGGCGAGCTCTTCCGGGGTGTTCACGTTGGTGAACGACCGCAGCTCCGGATCCACGGTCCGGAGCACGTCCTCGGCCAGGCGGTGGACCCGCACCTCGTCGAAGAATGAGATGACTCGCATCCGTCCCGCCGCCAGGGATCGCTCCATCGCCGGCAGGCAGGCCTTCGTGTAGAGCGCGTGCAGCGTCTCCGGCTGCTCGCCGATGATCGGGACCACGGCGTCGGCATCCGCCGCCCAGGCGAGGAGCAGCCGCCAGACGGCCGGGTCGAGGAACGGCATGTCGCAGGCGGCCACGAGGACCGTGTCGTGGCCTGCCGCGCCAACACCGGTCGCGATGCCGCCGAGGGCGCCGCCGTCGGGGAAGCGGTCCGGTACGACCCGCAGGCCGAGGATGCGATAGCGGTCGTCGTTCGCGACCACGATGACCTCGTCCGCGACCGCCGCCAATACGTCGCTCACCCGGCGGATCAGCGGCTCGCCCCCGACATCGATCCACGCCTTGTCCTGCCCCATCCGCCGGCTCTTTCCCCCGGCCATGATCGCCGCCGAAACGCTCACCGGGCGCCGATCCGGGCCCGAATGAGCTCCGCCACCCCCGCCGCATCGTCCAGGGCGAACGCCGGCACGGCGGCCTCCACGGGGAAGTCGGCGACCGTGGCGAGCAGCAGCGGATCCGCGGCGCAGAGGAGCTCACGACCGATCGCCACGCGCGCGACCTCGATCTTCGCCACCGGCTCGCGCTTGAAGCCTTCGATGACCAGAAGGTCGAGATCCGAGCGTACATACCGGTCGACGACCGAGCGGAGATCCCGCGCTCCGGCGTCATCGATGACCGCCACGTGCCGATCGCCGGCCACGATCGTCTGCAGCACACCGCTGCGGCGGACGCGGTAGCTGTCCTTCGCCGGATGGTCGATGTCGAAGCCGGCGCTCGCATGCTTGAGATAGCCCACCCGCAGGCCCGCGGCGATCAGATGGGGCAGGACCGCGAGGAGGAACGTGGTCTTCCCGCTGTTGTGCCGGCCGACGAACGCGATCTCTGGCACGGTCACGAACGAGCCGAGTGTATGGCGAAGGCCGGCTGTTCCGGCCGGCTCAGCTGCTCCCTACACCGGCCCCACCGGTCCGGGTGAGACCAGCCGGCGGACGAGGCCGATGAGCGTGTCGATCTCGAATGGCTTCTGCACGAACGTCGCGATCCGCCGCTCCCGCATCGCCGCGGTGTGCTCGGCACTCCCGTCGCTCACCACCAGGACCGGGATCGTGCGGGAGGCGCCCGACCGAAGACGGTCGACCAGCTCGATGCCGCTCAGGCCGGGAAGGTCGAGGTCGATGATCGCCAGGTCGACCTGGACCGCCTCGATCGTGGCGAGGGCGACCGCCGCATCGGCGACCAGGACCGCCTGGTAGCCGGGCTGCGCGCTCACCGCGCCGGAGATCAGCTCGCCGACCACCGGCTCCCGGTCGACCACGAGCACGACCCGTCGCTCGACGCCCGGCTCTCCGTCCACGGGGATGGACTTTAGGGCACCCGCAACCGCTGCTGCGCGGCGGTCGAACGCTCGCTTAGCTGTTCGGCGTGGCCGCGCCGCAGCTCGCGCAGAACTTCACGCCTGGGGCGAGGGCGGTCCCGCAGCTGGAGCAGTAGCCCGATGCGGCGGAGCGCGCGGCACCCGGGGCGCCCACCAGGGCGCCGGTCCCGGACGTGGCTGCTTCGGCCCGTGCGGCCTCTTCGGTCTTGGTCGATTCGTCGCGGAAGGTCCGCACGCCCTTGCCCAGCTGGCCAAAGACGGACGGCAGCTTTCCCGCGCCGAAGACGATGAGCACGATGACCAGAATGAAGACCAGCTCGCCACCACCAAGGTTGAACGGCATGACCACTTCCTCATGGCGCGCGGTGTGCGCGCGATATCCCATCCGCAGTGTACCGAGGGCGACTATCGGCCGAAGAGCCCGTCGAGCAGGCCGATGAACAACGGGATCACCACCAGCAGGAACAGCGCGGGAAGGTAGCAGAGGACCAGGACGAGCATGAGCCGGCCCTCGACACCGGAGGCCGCCTCGATCGCACGCGTCCGCTCGGCGTTGCGTCGCTCATCCCGGGCCTCGCGGATCAGCAGCAGCGAGCCGCGGCCCAGGTCTCGGGCCCGCTCGAGCGTCGCGGCGAAGCCGGCGACACCCGGGAGGCCCTCCGCCTCGGCGGCGGAGCCGAGCGCGCGGAAGAGCGGAGCACCGAGCGCATACCGCTCGGCCACCTGCCCCAGGACCCGGTCGAGGAGCGGCGAGCCGGTGGTCCGCCTGGCGACGGACGCAAGCGCGGACTCGGCCGGGCGCCCGGCGGCGACGAGGGCTTCGATCCGCTCGACGACCGCGCCGGTCGCCCGTTCGGCCTCGCGCCTTCGTGCGGCGGCCCGGCGCTCGACGATGACCGATGGCGCGACGGC
>DATLEG010000195.1:0-9666 GCA_035525465.1 Saccharimonadales bacterium (SeqCode) | reverse complement strand
AGGCTGATGATGAACGAGAGGACGTGGCTGACGACGACGATCACCCGCCGATCGAAGCGGTCCGACAGGACGCCGCCGGCCACCGAGAACACCAGGACCGGGAGGAAGGTGGCGAAGTTCAGGATCCCCACCGCGAGCGCGGAGCCGGTGTGGTCATAGACGAACACCGATCCGGTGACGGCCTGGAGCCAGGTCCCCACATTGGAGAGGAATCCGCCGCTCCAGTAGACCGCGAAGGGCCGATGCCCGAACGGACCGAATCGTTTTGTCTTCACCGGGCCTCGTTTCTCTCGCGATTCGAAACCTGTTGCATACAATCTACCGGTGTCGACCGCCGAGCCATCGCCGCAGCTGGAGCTGCTGTTCGTGAATGGACACATCCGCCGGTCGGCAGAGGACCGCCACCCGGTGCAGGCCCTGGGTCTTCGGGGAGGACGGATCATCGCCGCCGGATCCACCGCCGACCTGCGTTCCCTGGCCGCCCCGGCGACCCGCGTCATCGATCTCGACGGACGGACGGTCCTGCCGGCGTTCACCGACAGCCACACCCACTTCCACCGCGGGGCGGTCCTCCGCCATGTCTTTCTGGATTTCGCCGCCATCGGCCCGCGCTCGGTCGCCGACGTCCTGACCGCGGTCCGCGAACGATCGGCCGCGCTTCCAGGAGGCACCTGGCTGCAGGGCGATTCCCTCTCCCCCGGACGACTCGCCGAGGGCCGGCTCCCCGATCGCCACGAGCTCGACGGCGTGGCCGGCCATCGTCCCGTTCTCCTCCGCGGCATCGGCAAGCATGTGGTCGCGGCCAATTCGGCGGCCCTCGCGGCGGCGGGGATCGATCGGGAGACCGCCGACCCGCCGGGCGGGCGCATCGAGCGCGACGACGCTGGCGAGCCGACCGGGGTGCTCCACGAGCGGGCGAAGCTCCGACTCGACACCAGCCACCCGGAGACGGTGGTCCCCGCGGTGGGGCGGGCCGAGCGGCACGAGGCCCTCCGGGCCGGCGTGCGGGAGCTCCATCGCCTGGGCATCACCACGATCCACGAGATGGTGCGTTCGCCCGAAGAGGCCGAAGATCTTGCGACCCTCCACGCCGCGGGCCAGCTGGATCTTCGGGTGCGCATCTTCTATCGGGTCCACGAGACGCCGCTCTCGCTCGACTGGCTCATCGGCCTGGGGATCCGCCGGGGCCGGGGGGACGACTGGTTCCGGATCCTGGGCATCAAGATCAGCGTCGACGGCTGGTGCATCTTCCGCAACGCGGCGGTCTACGAGGGCTATCTCGGCGAGCCGGAGAACCTGGGGATCATGCGGATCGACCCGGCCGCGCTCGCCGCGCTCGTGCGCCGGGCGAATGACCACGGCCTCGGCATCGCGCTCCACGCGGTGGGCGGGCGCGCGGTCGACGCCGCCCTCGACGCCTTCGCCTCGGCCGGGCCGCCTGTGGCGGGACCGCATCGCCTCGAGCACGCGCACCTGGACCTCGAAGAACGGCAGCTCGACCGGATCCGATCGCTCGGACTGGTCCTGTCGGCCCAACCCGCGTTCCTGCCGGCCTATCGGGTCGACTGGGCCCGGGGGCTCGCCCCCGACCGCATGGATCGGATCATGCCGCTGGCGGCTGCGCACCGCCGGGGGATCCCGCTCATCCTGAACAGCGATTTCCCCAGTGGACCGCTCGGTCCCCTTGCCGCGATCGACGCCGCGGTCACGCGTGACGCCGGCGAGGGCCACCGGATCGGTGCCGATCAGGCGATCCCCCGCGAGGTGGCCTGGTCCGGCTTCACGAGCGTGCCGGCCCGCGCGTCCGGCGACGCGCACGCCGGCTCGCTCGCCATCGGCCACCAGGCCGACCTGATCGTGTTCGAGAAGGACCCGCTCGACGAACGGACCGACCTCGCAACGCTCTCGGTGTCCGAGACGATGCTGGACGGCCGATTCGTGTACGGGACGGATGGAGTCGCAGCATGAGCGTGAAGAGCCCGATCCCGACCGACCTGGGGACCAAGGCGCGGCTGGACAAGATCATCGCGAGCGCCGGTGCCGCGAACCTGACCGCCCAGGATCTGGTGCTCACCTCCGTGCGCGAGGCGATCCTCACCGCGGCGCTCCCTCCCGGCTCCCGGCTCCGTCAGGAAAAGCTCGCCGAGATGTTCGGCACCAGCCGCATCCCCGTGCGCGAAGCGCTTCGGGCACTCGAGTACGAAGGACTGGTGAGCTCGATCCCCTACCGCGGTTTCACCGTCACCGAGCTCGACGCGGATGATATCGAGGAGGTCTACGACCTGCGGATCCTCCTTGAAAGTCACGCCATCCGGCTCGCGGTCCCGCTCATGACCGATGACGACCTCGCCGCGCTCGAAGGGTTGTACACGGAGATGGTGGCCGCGCCGACCGCGGACGGCCAGCTGGCCGCGCGCGAGCAGTTCTACATCCGCCTCTACTCGATGACCGGGCGGCCGCGGCTGGTCGGCCTCATCTCCCGGCTGCGCCAGGAGGTCGCCCGCTCCCTGCGCTGGCCCACCCTGCAGCACGCGCCGTCGCACCATGAGCGCTTCTTCGAGGCCATCCGCGCCGGCGATGCCGACAGCGCGGCGGCGCTCCTCGCCAGCCATTACCGGCGGGTCGCGATCCTCATCCGCCGCTACCTGCGCGATGCCGCCTCCGTCGATCGCCGTACGGCGCGCGAGCCGGGAATCACGGCACGGTCGAAGGCGGCGGCCGATCCGGCCGACCTGGCCGACTGAGGACCGGGCCCGGCCCCGCGCCGGCTGCCGGCTACCCGAACCGGGCGCGCAGCTTCGGCAGGACCTGCGCCGCGAAGAGGTCGAGGAAGCGCTGCTGATCCGGCCCCGGCGCGTGGAACACCAGGTGGGTGAACCCGAAGCCGACGTACTCCGCGATCTGCTCGACGTGCTCATCAGGGTCGCTCGAAACGAGCCACCGGCTCGCTGCCTTCTCGAGCGGAAGTGCCGCGGCGCGGCGCTCCATTTCCTTGGGATCGTCGACCCCGATCTTGTCTTCGGCCGGGAGCGCGAGAGCGGCCCAGTGCCGGGTGTCCTCCAGCGCACGCTGGCGATCGGAGTCGAATGAGACCTTCACCTCGATCATCCGCTCCAGGGTCGCGGGGTCGCGCTTGGCCTTGGTCGCGGCTTCGGCGAACGCCGGCAGGAGGGTGTCGGTGTAGAGCGCGGAGCCCTTCCCGCTGGTGCAGATGAGACCGTCCCCGGTCCGGCCGGCCAGCCGCGCCGCGGATTCACCCGACGCCGCGACGTACAGCGGGATCGGCCGCTCCGGCCGGTCGTAGACGGTCGCGTTGCGGGTGTGGAAGTACGTGCCGTCGAAGGTCACCGTCTCCTCGGTCCAGAGCCGTCGCATGATCTCGATCGCCTCTTTGAGGCGTCCGAAGCGCTCCTTGAAGTCGGGCCATTCGATCCCGAGCACGGGCACCTCGTTCAGCGATTCACCGGTCCCCACGCCCAGGAGCACGCGGTCCGGGTTGAGCGAGGCGAGCGTTGCCATCGCCTGCGCGACGATCGCCGGGTGGTAGCGGAAGGTCGGCGTGACGACGCTCGTGCCCAGGGTGACCCGTGACGTCCGCTCCCCGAGGGCCGCCAGCCAGGCGAACGAGAAGGGGGCATGGCCGTCGGTGTAGCGCCAAGGCTGGAAGTGGTCACTCACCACGACGCTGTCGAAGCCCTTCGCTTCGGCGGCGATCGCGAAATCGAGGAGCGGCCGGGCCGCGAACTGCTCGGCGGAGGCCTTGTAGCCGATCTTGATCCGGGGTCCGCTCACTTTGCCTCCCGGCCCGCGGGCATCGCCTGGCGGCCAAAGCCGTCCTGCACCGCGAGCTCGCCGTCATCGAGGATCGCCTGCCCGCGAAGGAACGTGTAGACCGGCACGCCCTGGATCGCACGGCCGGCGTACGGGGTCCAGCCACACTTGCTGAGCACGCTGGCGTCGGTGATCGTGTCGCGCTTCTCCGGGTCGACCAGGACGATGTCCGCGTCGGATCCGACCGCGATCGCCCCCTTGCGCGGATACAGGCCGAAGAGCTTCGCCGGTCTGGTCGCGGTCGCGTCGGCCACTCGCTCGTAGCTGAGCTTCCCGGCGGCGACGTCGGTGAGGAGCAGCGAGAGGTAGTACTGGGTCGAGGGAGTCCCGGTATGGGCCTTCCAGCCGTCGGTCCACCCCGGCTCCTTCTCCTCGCGGAGGTGCGGCGCGTGGTCGGTCGCCATGATGTCGACCGTGCCGTCGACGAACCCGGCATAGACCGCGTCGGCGTGGTGCGGTGCGACGTAGTAGGACAGGGCGTACGAGCCGAGCCGCTCGATGTTGGCCCAATCGTTATCGAGCCAGAAGCACCACGGGTTCACCTCGGACGAGACCGTCTGCCCGGCGGCCTTCGCCGCCCGGAGCATTTCGACCACGCGCCGGGTCTGGGTGTGCAGCAGGTGGAGCCGGACCCCCGTCGCCTCCTGGAGGCGGAGCAGCACGCCGACCGCGGTGTCCCAGATGACGCCATCGTCGTGGGCATAGGCCTTCGCGTAGGCGCGGAAGTCGCGCTCCCCCCGGGCCCAGTACTCCTTCTCGATGACGTCCATGAGCGATTGGTCGTGCGGATGGATCATGAGCGGGAGGCCGGTCGCCTTGACCGCCTTCATCCGCTCATAGAGGGCGCCGTGCTCGTGCAGGCCGATGCCCGGCATGTGTGGATAGCTCCGACCGGTGTCCACGACCATGAAGAGCTTGTAGGCCAGGATCCCGCGTGCCGCGAGCTTCGGGATCTCGTCCACCTCGACGGCCGAAGCATTCACGTTGTAGTCGATCATCGAACGGGAGCGGTAGAGCGCGAGCATGTCGTCAAGGTTCTCCGCGGTCGTCGGCGGCGGACTCACGTTCGGCATCGCGACGGACACCGTCACGCCGCCAACGGCACACTGCCGGCCGATCGCGGCGAGGTCCTCCTTGTGGCTGAAGCCCGGCTCGCGGTGATGGGAGTGCATGTCGATCATCCCGGGCAACGCCACCAGGCTCTCCGCGGCGATCTCACGCTTCGCTTTGGGTCCGGTCCCGGCAGCATCGATCGACACGATGCGGTCGCCCGCGATGGAGATATCCGCGCGGCGGGTGCCGTCCTCCAGGACCGCCGTCGCCCCGCGAATCACGATGTCGTTCATGACCGCCGCCCTGCGGCCGAGGTCACGTCGCCGATGTAGTGCACGGTCTCCTCCTGCGAGCTCTTCTCACGGACCTCGATATCGTCCTCCCGCAGGACGAGCGACCGGAGCCACTCGACCATGAGGGGAATGACCTGGGCCGCGTACTGGGCATACGCCGCGTAATGCGTGGTGTTGCGCTGGATCACGAGCTTCTTCGGCGCCGCTGCAGCCTCGTAGAGCCGGCGGGCGTGGTCGGTCGGGGTGACCGCGTCATCCGCGACGCCGATGACCATGAGACCGCGGACGCGGCCGACGTGGTCCAGTGGTCGGTACTCCAGGATCCCGTGGGCCGCGCTGAGCGGGATGGCACTTGGGATCCGTCCATCGACATCCGCCTTCACGCTGCTCGCTTTGCGCTCGGGCGTCTCGACCATGATCCCCTGACGGGGATGGACGGTCGTTCCCGTCCCGGTCGCGGCACGTGTGCGCCGTTCGGCATCGATGCTGGCGAGGAAGGCGATCCATTCGTGCTCCTGACGCATCCGGTGCAGCCAGTCACGGCCATCGGCCACCGGGACCTGGCTGATCGTGGCCCGGACCGCCGGCTCCAGCGCGCCGACCAGGACCGCCGTCCCCCCGCCGGTCCCGCCGCTACCGAAGATCGCGACCCGCTCGGGATCCATGTCGTCACGGCTGCGCATGTAGCAGACCGCGTTGCGCCAATCCTCGAGCTGCCACGCCGGGGAGAGGGTGCCCCGGTCCCCGTCGCTGGCACCAAAGCCGCGGTAGTCGAAGATGAGCACGGCAAAGCCCGCTGCGGTGAACGCCTCGTGATACGGGCGGTAGAGCTTCGCATCCGCAAGGCCCAGCCAGCCCGGACCCTGGACGATGATCGGTGACCGCGTGGCGGGCGAGTCCGGTAGGTGCAGATGACCATGCAGCCGCACGCCCTCGCTGTAGAAATCGACCTCTTGGCTCTTCACAGTGTCGCTTCCCTTTCCAGTACTTCGACGAGGTCCGCGCAGGCCCGCCGGAGATGCGCGGCGTGCACCGTGGCGGCGCGCTCGGCGTCCTTGGCCCGGATGCATTCCCGGATCTCGGCGTGATCGTGCAACGCGACCTCGACGTTGTTCATGACGTGATAGCGCTGGACGTCGTCCCGCAGACCGAGGATGAAGCGGTGCGTCCGCGGTCGTTCGGCGTAGGCATACAGCTCGCTGTAGAAGCCACGGCGGGCCCGGCTGCCTTCGGCACGCTTGTCGACCTGCGCGTCCATCCGCTCGGACATCTCCACCAGCCGCGTGATGTCGTCCGGTCCGAGCGCGGCGATGGCCCGGCGCATGAGCTCCGGCTCGAGGGAGATGCGGATGTCGTAGACCTCGCGCACGTCCTCGGGACTCAGCGAAGCGACCTCGGCGCCGCGCCGCGGGCCGATGCGCACCAGGCCTTCGGCCTCAAGCCGGCGGAGCGCGTCGCGAAGCGGGATCCGGCTGACCCGGAGCTGATCGGCCAGCTGCTCCTGGAGCAGGCGCTCACCGGGTCGGAGCTCTCCTGACAGGATCGCCTCACGGAGGGCGTTGGTCACGACCTCCTCGATGCTCTGGACATCCGGCCGGTCGAGCCGGGCGACCGTCTCGGTCTCGCTTTCGTGGCCCCGCCGCGTCAACCGTGCCCCCTCTTCATGCGGCACGTTGGCCGACTCACGACGAACGTATCCGGTATACACGCGGGGGTCAAGGCGCGATGATGCGGGGGTGACGGGCCGGAGCGACCACTATGCCGCCCTGGGGCTGAAGCGGGACGCGACGCGGACCGAGATCCGGCGGGCGTTCCGGGCGCTCGCCCTCGAGCTGCACCCGGACACGAACCGGGAGGACCCGGAGGCCGCTCGCCGATTCGGGCGGATCGCGCGGGCCTACGAGGTGCTCGGGGACCTCGAGCGCCGGCGCGCGTACGACGCCCGTTCCAGCTCCGGGCGCTTCGCCGCGCCGGGATCGGGGGGACCGTCAAGCTATCAGGTGGAGGATGCGGGCCCGGTCTATCACAGCGATCTCGGACACCACAGCGACTTCTACCAGTCCGGCGATCCGCTCAGCGTGACCGAGGCGGCGGCCCTGGTCGGGCGCGACGCGGGTTGGCTCCGGCGCGCGATCCGTGAGCAGCGCCTCAGTGCGACGAAGGGCGCGGGTGGCTACCTGCTCCGCCGCCGCGATGTCGAGCGGCTCGATCGCACCGCGCCCCGCCGCCGACCGCGTTCCGAAGGCCCCCGCTAGCGCGACGGCGTGCGCTACCCGGCCGGCTCCTCGGGATGGAGCAGCCGCCAGACCCGCTCCGGCGTCGCCGGCAGCTGGTGCGGGAACACCCCGATCGCACGGCCGATGGCCGAGGCCACCGCGCCGCCGATGGTGTTGCCGGCTCCCTCCCCGGAGCCTTTTGCCCCAAAGGGCCCTGCGCCGTCCCGGCGCTCGGCGAGGATGTGGTCGATGTCCTTTGGCAGATCGCTGAAGCGCGGGACCCGGTAGTCGACGACGTTGGAGTTGATCAGCTGCTCACCCTCGTAGACCAGCTCTTCGTGCAGCGCGGCGCCGAGGCCCATCATCGCCGCTCCGGCATCCTGACCGTGGACGAGCGCTGGATTGATCGCGAAGCCGACATCGCCGACGGTGGTGAGCTTCTCGATGGTCACCACGCCGGTGTCCCGGTCGACCGAAAGCACCACCCCGCTGCAGCCGATCTCCCAGAAGGGCGGCATCTTGGCGAAGCCATCGGCCTTGCGCACCGCGCCATGCCCGAGGACCTCGCCCCCCGCGCCGAACCAGCGCTCGATGACCTCGCCGTAGGCGAGCTCGCGGCCGTCGACCCGCACCCCCGCCTCGGTGTCTTCGACCGCGTCGACCGGGACGTCGAAGACCTGCGCGGCGAGGTCGCGGACCCGGCGGCGCGCGTCGCGGCAGGCTTCCTGGACCGCGCGGCCGGTGACGGTGGTCGTCCGGCTTGCGCCGGTCGTGCGCTCATAGGTGACCACACCGGTATCCCCGCCGACCAGGCTCACCCGGTCGAGCGTCAGCCCGAGCTCCTCGGCGACGATCTGGCTGAGCACCGTGCGGGAGCCCTGGCCGAGCTCGGTCGAGCCGGTGAAGAGCGTGACCGAGCTGTCGGAGTGGATGCGCACCGCCGCGGTGGAGGTCGGATAGGCGCCCGCGTCCGAGGCCGATACGCCCAGGCCGACCGATCCGGTGCCCTCCCCCGGCCACCCGAGCGAGGCCGCCAGGCAGCGCAGGTCGTCCTTGAGATCGGCGTCGAGCGGCCGCTTCCCGGGCAGGAGCTCCTCCCCCGGACCGACCAGGTTCCGCAGGCGGATCTCGACCGCGTCGATGCCGAGCTTCAGGGCGGCCTCGTCCATCTGCAGCTCGCCGGCGATGTTCCCCTGCGGCGCGCCGAAGCCGCGGAGCGAGCTTGCCGGGACCGTGTTCGTGAACGTCGAGCGTGCGCGCACCCGCAGCGCCGGGATCTTGTAGGGGCCGAAGCAGCGATTGGCCGTCTTCTGGTTCACCAGCGGGCTGTTGTCGGTATAGGCGCCGGAGTTCATGACGATGTCGAAGTCGCGCGCGAGCAGGAGCCCCTTCGCGTCGAACGCGGATCGGGCGATGATCCGCGCCGCGTCCGATCGGGTGGTGAGCATCGCCTCCTCGACGCTGAGATCGAGCTTGACCGGACGGCCGGTGAAGTAGGCGGCCATCGCGGTCATTCCCTCGACCTTGGTGTACGACTTCGTGCCGTATCCCCCGCCGACATACGGCGCGATCACGCGCACCCGCGCGAGCGCGAGGTCGAACATCCGCGCCAGGTCGCGGCGGACCATGTAGACGTGCTGGGCGCTGGAGTAGACCACGAGGTCACCCTGGTCGAAGAACGCGAGGGCGTTGTACGGCTCCATCGCGTAGCCGTAGAGCATCGGGTAGCGGTACTCGCCCTCGACCACGAGGTGGGCGGACGCGAAGGCCGCATCGACATCACCCCAGCCGAGTTGGGCAACGCTGCAGATATTCCCCTCGAGGCCGGCTTCCCCGCCGTCCATTCCTTCATCACCGACCCGCTCGCCCCGCTCCTCGTGCAGGATCGGCGCGTCGGGGGCGAGCGCCTCGTCGGCGTCGGTCACCGAGGGGAGCTCGTCGTAGGAGACCTCGACGAGCTCAGCGGCCTCGTCCGCCTCCCGCCGTGTCTCGGCGACGACGATGGCGACGGGCTCGCCGTGGAACCGGACCTTGCCGATCGCGAGGACCGGATGATCGAGCACCACATGCCCATAGAACGGGGTGAGGCCGGCGGCGATGAGATCGTCGCCGGTGATGACGCCGAGGACGCCGGGGCTCGCTGCTGCGGCTGCGCGCTCGATCCCGGTGATCCGGGCGTGGGCCCGACTCGAGCGGACGACGATCGCATGCGCCATCCCGGGGACGGACAGGTCGACGGTGAAGCGCGCGGCCCCGGTGACCTTGGCGATGCC
>DATLEG010000189.1:0-9993 GCA_035525465.1 Saccharimonadales bacterium (SeqCode) | reverse complement strand
CCCGTCGGGGAACCCGTTACGATGATCGCGGCCCCGCGGCGGGCACGCTTAACCCTCGGAATACGTTTGAAAACTTCGTCGTCGGGTCGAACAACCAGATGGCCCACGCCGCCGCACTGGCGGTGGCCCAGGCTCCCGCTCAGGCGTACAACCCACTCTTCCTCTATGGGGACACCGGGCTCGGGAAGACCCACCTCATGCATGCGATCGGACACGCCGTGCTCGCGCGCCACCCCAAAAAGCGCGTCGCCTACGCGACCAGCGAGAAATTCACCAACGAGTTCATCAACTCGATCCGCGGCCAAAAGAGCGAAGAGTTCCGGGAGCGCTATCGCCGGATCGACGTCCTGCTCATCGATGACATCCAGTTCATCGCCGGCAAGGAAGGCACGCAGGAGGAGTTCTTCCACACGTTCAACGCCATCCACGAGGAGGGTAAGCAGATCATCCTTTCGAGCGATCGCCCGCCCAAGGCGATCCCGCAGCTCGAGGATCGGCTCCGGTCACGTTTCGAGTGGGGCCTGATCGCCGATATCTCCACGCCGGATCTGGAGACCCGGATCGCCATCCTCCGCGCCAAGGCCGAGGATGTGAATGTCGCAGTCCCCCCGGCGGTCATCGACTTCCTTGCGCAACGCATCGTGTCCAATATCCGTGAGCTCGAGGGGGCCCTCACCCGGATCGTCGCCTACTCGACGCTGAATGCCCTTCCGGTCACCACCGAGCTCGCCCAGACGATGCTCCAGAACATCCTCTACAACCCGCGCCGGCAATCGCTGTCGCCGGACCGGATCGTCGAGCACGTCGCGCGCTATTACGGGGTCCCGAGCGATCAGCTGCGGGGGAAGGCACGGGACAAGCAGATCGTCCTCCCGCGCCAGATCGCGATGTACCTGATGCGGGAGGAGACCGAGGCCCCGCTGATGCGGATCGGCGAGGCCCTCGGCGGGCGGGATCACTCGACCGTGCTGCACGGCTGCGAGAAGATCGAGCGCGAGATGGCCGAAAGCGACGAATTCCGGCGGGACATCAACTCCCTGCGTGAGCAGCTGTACGCCGAGTGACCATGACGGGACCGTCATCTCCCGCCTCGTCCTGTGGATAAAGGTGCCCCGGCTGTGGACAACGCCGCCGCTTTGTGGACATCGCACTTCCGCCATTGGCTTGAAAGAGACCATTTGTTTGAGATAGCGACAATGAGCGATGGATTGTCGGGACGCCTCCCCAGGCCGTCCGCAGGCGCTCCACAGCCGTCCCGGTCCCGGCGGCCAATGATCCGTGCACGGGACCGCGACTTACCTGCATAGTCCACACACCTACTGGCGCTACTGGCGTATGAATCAATCTTCTCTACGAGGATGCGGAGGGCCTGAGTGAAGGTCAGTTGTCTACAAGAGAACCTGACACGAGGTCTGGCGATCGTGGGCCGGGGGGTGTCGACCCGCGGGACGCTGCCCATCCTCGGGAACGTGCTGCTCAAGACCGACGCCGGCCGACTCAAGCTCACCGCGACCAACCTTGAGATCGGGGTGAACTGCTGGGTGCCGGCGAAGGTCGAAGACGAGGGCGCGATCACCGTGCCGGCCAAGCTCTTCAGCGACTTCGTGAATTCGCTCCCGCCCGGACCGATCGAGATCTCCCTGAACGTCCGCACCAAGACCGTGCATCTGCGAAGCGAGACCACCGAAGCGAACGTGAAGGGACTGGATGCCGAGGAGTTCCCGATCATCCCCGCGATCCCCGACCGCCCGACCACCCGGATGGCCCAGGGCGTTCTCCGGCGGATGATCGGCGAGGTCGCGTTCGTCGCGGCCACGGACGACAGCCGCCCGGTGCTGACCGGGGTCCTGACGACCTTCACCGGAGACGAAGTGACGATGGCCGCTGCGGACCCCTACCGCCTGTCGGTGCGAAAGGCCTCGCTCCTGGAGACCGTCACCCCGGCGGTGGAGATCATCATCCCGGCAAAGAGCCTGTTCGAGGTCGCTCGGATATTGGACGACTCGGACAAGACGGTCGATATCCTCGTCACCCCGAACGGCAGCCAGGTGATCTTCCACACCGATGAGGCGGACCTGGTGTCGCGGATCATCGAGGGCCAATTCCCGAATTACCGTCAGGTCATCCCGTCGAGCCACGCGACCACGGTGACGGTCTCGCGGGAAGAGCTGCTTGCCGCGACGAAGCTCGCGTCGTACTTCGCGCGAGATGCGGCGAACATCGTGCGGTTCCAGGTCGATCCGTCCACCGACACGCCGCTCATCGTGAGCGCAACGGCGGCGGAGGTCGGCGACAACACCAGCCGGGTCGGCGCGACGGTCGAAGGCCAGCCCACCGCGATCGCGTTCAATTCACGATTCGTGTCCGATGCGCTGTCGAGCCTCGCCGCACCCGAGGTCATCCTCGAGCTCGGTGGGCCGCTCGCGCCCGGGGTGATGAAGATCGTGGGCGATGACAGCTACCTCCACGTGGTGATGCCGCTCCGCATCCCCAGCTAGCTCCGGACGGACAGGAGCGACGATGCGCGTCTCGACGCTCCTCCTCGAGGATTTCCGCAGCTACGCCCGGACGGAGATCTCCCTCGCGCCGGGGGTGACCGCGTTCGTCGGGAACAACGGCGCCGGCAAGACGAACATCCTGGAAGCGATCCACCTGCTCGCCCGCGGGGATTCCCCACGCGTGGGGGAGGACGCCGAGCTGGTGCGCTGGGGCGCCGGCATGGCGCGGGTCGCCGCTTCGGTCGAGCGCGTCGACGATGCGCGCAGGGTCGAGACGCTGCTGTTCGCGCCCACGGCGGGTGAGCGGAAGCGGCCCCGACGCTATCTGCTCGACGGGACGCCGAAACGGGCCGATGACGCCGTGGGCGAGATCACCGTCGTGGCGTTCTTTCCCGAAGACGTCGATCTTCTGGCGGACGCCCCTTCGGCCCGGCGCCGCTACCTCGACGCGATGGTCGGGCAGGTCGACCGTCGCCACCGCAGCGAGACCCGGCAGTACCAGCGGGTCCTCGAGCACCGCAACGCGCTCCTCCGGGCGCTTCGCGGCGACGCTCCACCGCCCGGCCTCGAGCGCCCCCCGGCGTCCGAGCTCGCGTACTGGGACGAAGAGCTTTGCCGGCTTGCCGCGACCATCTCCCTGCGACGACTCACGGCTGTCCGTGAGATCGTCCCCGCCTTCCGCGCGGAGGCGCTGCGATTCAGCGGGACCGAGGCGCTCGATGTCGCGTACGCGTCCCCGGCCGAAGGAGAGACCGCCGACGAGCGCGCCGGGTCGTACCGCGCGCTCCTGGCGAGCAAGCGCGACCGGGAGCTCTGGCAAGGAACGACGCTGGTCGGGCCTCACCGCGAGGACCTCGCGGTGCGCGCCCACGGACGGGCCCTTCCCGAGTTCGCCTCCCGCGGTGAGCAGCGGAGCGCGGTGCTGGCCTTGAAGATGGCGGAGGCCGCATGGATCACCGAGCGGCGCGGAGAGGCCCCGGTCTTCCTGCTCGATGACGTGTTGAGCGAGCTCGACCCGCGCCGCCGAGACGCGCTCGCGGAGACGATCCCGGCCGGCGCCCAGGCTCTGGTGACCGCCGCGTTCCCCGCGGGCATCCCGATCCGGATGACCGCTGACGCGAGCCTGCGCCTGGTGCGCGACGGCATGATCGGCGACGAGCGGCAATGAGTCCCGCGCGATGAGGCGGGGTGGGCCGTTGCATCCCCTCGGTGCCGCGGTCGGTCGGCTGCTTCGGGGCCTTGGCCTCGACGACGACGTCGCGCGGTCCGCGACCCGGGCCCGCTGGCCGGTGGCGGCCAGGGCGGTCCTTGGCCCGGGCTCCGAGCGCACGTCCGCGGTGGGCTTTGATGCCGAGACGCTGCTCGTGACCGTCCCCGACGGCGCCTGGGCCGGAGAGATCCGGCTCCGCGAGCGCGAGCTCATCGCCGCTCTCGGAGGCAGCGACTCGCCGATCACACGCATCCGCTCGATCGTCCGCTCCGAGCCGGAGGCGCGCCCATAGACTTCGTGCCGATGAGACAGGTGAGCATCCACACGACGGTCGGCGCGACGACCGACGTGCGAGCCGGATCCGACACGACCCTGGTCAGCGAGCCCGATGTCGGCGCGACGCTCCGCACCAAGGGCCGGTTCTACTTCCTCTGCGAGGTCATTCCCCCGGGCCGCCAGGGCGCCGAGATCGCCCGCGAGGTCTCCGAGCTCGCCCGGCAGGAGTACTACTACGACCTTTCAGCCGGAATCGAAGTGTCGCTCCGGAAGGCCCTGCGCGATGCCAACCGCCGGGCCGCCGCGAAGCTCCGCGACCAGCATGGCCGCATCGCGCTCCATTGCGCCTGCGTGGTCATCGTGGGGAACACGCTCTATGCCGTCCGGATCGGCGCCGCACAGATCTTCCTGGTCCGCCGCGCTCGCTTGTTCCTCCCCGGCGACGACCCCGGGGAGCTCGCGGACTTCGTCCATCGGACCACGACCCGGGTCGCCGAGGCGCTCGGGACCGAGATGGACCTGCTCCCCACGGTCTGGAAGCAGGGCATCGAGCCGCAGGACACCGTCATCATCGCCGGTGGCGGCCTGGTCGAACGACTGGGCGCCGAGGCGCTTCTCAATGCGGCCGTGACCCTCCATCCGCGTGCCGCCGCCAGTCACATCCACGATCGCTTCGTCGCCGAAGGGGGGACCGGTGGTGACCCCGCCCTCTTCATCGAGATCGCGGTCGCCTCTGGTGCGGCCCCGCGGCTTGCCCCTCCGGCGCAGAAGACGCGGCCGGCCGATGAGGTGGTGATCGCGGAGTCGATCCGCTCGCGGGTGGACTCGATCTGGCGACATCGGCCGCGCGTCGGACGCGCGGTGTCCGTCGCGTCGGCCCCCGCGGTGCATGTCGCGACGAAGTCGATCGCCGTCGGCCTCGAGCTGCTTCCGCGCCGCAGTCCGCCGCTCGGCCGCGTCGATCAGCGCGCGCGCGCCCGTGGCGCTCGACAGCAGCGCATCACGAGCCTGCTCGCGATCGGGCTGCTCGCGGCGACCCTCGTGATCGGTGGGCTGGTCGTGCGGGATTTTCAGGCCAACCAGGTGACGAGCGATTACCAGATCATCATCGGCTCGGTGCGCTCGGACCTGACCTCGGCCGAGGGACTGATCGAGCGCAAGCCCTCCGATCCAGAGAAGGCCAGGCTGCGTCTCGATTCGGCGCGGTCCCGGATCGCACAGGCCGCGACCTCGCCTGCTGCCGATCGCACGGAGCTTGCGTTGCTGCAGGCGAGGGTCGAGGCGCTCGCCGATCGGCTGGCCAGCGTGATCATCGATCTCGCCAAGGTCCCCGGGGGAGCGGGTGCCCGGATCACGTCGCTGACCGCGACGGTGAACGGCCTGTACGCCGCCGATCCCGGATCGGGGCGGATGTGGCGCATCTTCGGGGACCCCGGGGTCGCCGGCCCGGTCCTTGAAAAAGGGAAGGGCGGGGTCGGCAATCCGGTCGTGGTCGCGGCCTCCGAGGTCGCGCTGCTCACGGTGGACGACCTGGGGAAGGTCTGGCGGGCCGAGGGGAACACCGTCATCGACATCACGCCGCCCGATCGCGAGAAGTGGAAGAGCGTCACCGCGGTCGCGTCCTTCGTCGGCAACCTGTATGTCCTCGATGGGCAGAGCGGGCAGCTTTGGAAGCACGAGGAGGAGAACGGGAAGCTCGGTCCGGCCACCGCGTACCTCCAGCAGGCGCTCCAGCCGAACACGGTCCGCTCGTTCGCGGTGGACGGCGCCGTCTGGATCGCGACGACGAACGGGGACATCCTGCGCTTCCGGCGCACCGGCCTGGCGACCGCCGCGGCGCGCGAGGACTTCGTCCCCCGCTGGCAGGGCGAGCCGGTCCGGGCCACGGCGATCCAGGCCATCGACGGTCAGCGGAGCATCTACCTCTTGGACGCGCCCGGGCGCAGGATCGTGCAGCTGGGACGGGATGGCCGGGAGGTCGCACGCTTTTTGCTCCCGGCAGACCTTCCTGAGGCGACGGCCTTCTATGTCTCCGAGGGACTGAAGACCGCGTACACGACGCACGGCTCCAAGATCGCGTCGACCGATCTGACCCGATGATCCCGATCGGCGACAGCAATCCCACGACCCGGCTGCCGATCGTCACCCGACTGCTGCTGTTCGTGAACATCGCCGCCTGGCTGTACGTGGTCAGCCTCGGGCGGGCCCCCGGAGCGGCGGAGGCGTTCTACGACCGCTATGCCTTCGACTGGGGCCGCTTTACCACGGCCATCACGACCGGCCAGGTCGATGCCTTCACCTTCATTCCGCTGTTCACCCACATGTTCCTGCACGGTGGGTGGCTCCACATCATCGGGAACATGCTCTATCTCTGGGTCTTCGGTGATAACGTCGAAGACCGCCTGGGGAGCGCGCGCTACCTGCTCTTCTACCTGCTGGCCGGCATCGCCGCCGCCGTCGGGCAGGGCCTGGTCGCTCCCTCGCCGATGGTCGGAGCCTCAGGCGCGATCGCCGGCGTCCTCGGGGCGTACCTGGTGCTCTTCCCGACCGCGCGGGTGCGGACGCTCGTCTTCCTGGGGATCTTCATCACCGTGCTCCAGCTGCCCGCGCTCGTCGTGATCGGTCTCTTCATCGTCATCCAGCTCATCGAGGGCCTCGCGGAGCTGCGCATCGCCGCGCACCCGGCCGCCGCGCACATCGCGTACTACGCGCATATCTTCGGGTTCGTCGCCGGGATCCTGCTCCTGTTCCTGTTCCGCCGCGGTCGATCCCCGCGCCATGCGCGGTACGGCTAGCATTTTCCGATGCTCGTCCCGTGCAGCGTCGAGTCGGTCCGGGTCCACGTCCTCACCGGACAGCACGTCGTCCTGCTGCAGCCGCGCGATTCGGACCGGCTGCTGCCGATCTGGATCGGGCCGGATCAGGCCCACAGCATCGCGACCCGGCTGGCGGGTATCCCAAGCGATCGTCCGCTCACCCACGATCTGATGATGACGATGCTCGGCGCGGTCGGCGCCGAGATCACGCGGATCGTGGTGAAGGATCTGATCACCGACCCGAGCGGGTCGGGGATCTTCCATGGAAGTCTCTTCCTGCAGCTTGGGGATCGCGAGATCGAGCTCGACTGCCGGGCGTCGGACGCGATCGCGCTGGCGATCCGCTGCGAGGCCCGGATCCTCGTCTCGGAGGAGGTCCTGGACCGCTCGTCGATCTCCTCCGCGGGCGAGGGCGACGAGGACACCGACATCGGCGTCTTCAAATCGTTCATCCAGAGCCTGCCCGAGGATCCTGGCGCCCCGCCGACGACGTCCGGGTAGTGTCCGCGCCAGCGTGATCGATCAGGCCCTCTGGCCGGTCGGGACGGAGGTCGATCGGCAGGGCCGCCTGCGGGTCGGTCGGGTCGATCTGGTCCGCCTGGCCGACCGCGAAGGCACGCCGCTCTACGTGTATGACGCGGAGACGATCCGGGCGGCCTATCGCGCCTACATCGCCGCGTTCCGGGCCTATCGTCCGGTCCGGATCTCCTATGCGGTGAAGGCCTGCGCGCTCCGCGGCGTCGCGCGGATCCTCGCCGCGGCCGGGGCCGACGCCAGCGCTGCCTCGCTCGGTGAAGTGCTTGCCGCCCGCAGAGCCGGATTCGCTGCGGCGAGGATCCAGCTTCATGGCAACGCCAAGACCGACGACGAGCTTCGAGCGGCCGTCAGAGCGGGGGTGGGGCGCGTCGTGATCGACGGCGCCGAGGAGATCGACCGGCTGGCCCGGATCGTCGCCCGCCGCGGGACCCCCCTGGATGTCTGGCTCCGCGTGTCACCGGGCATCGACGCGGATACCCATGCGCACCTGCGCACCGGCATCCTCGACAGCAAATTCGGCGCGCCGGTGCAGACCGGCGACGCGCTCGACCAGGCTCGCGCCATCGTCGCGACCGGCCGCCTCCGGCTCGTCGGCGTCCACGCCCATCTCGGGACGCAGCTCCACGAGGCGGAGCGCTACCGCGAGCTGGGCGCCGCCCTTGCCGACTTTGCCGTGGAGGCCAACGCGATCGGCGCCCGGGTCCGTGAGATCGGGGTCGGCGGAGGCCTCGGGATCGCGCTTCGGCCGGGCGATGCGGTGCTCGATCTCGCCGCCTACGCCGCGGCGGTGAGCGGACCGATCCGCGCGACCGGAGCACTCACCAAGGCGATCCTCTATCTCGAGCCCGGCCGTTCGCTCGTCGGCCGGGCAGGGGTGGCGCTCTACCGCGTCATCGGGACCAAGCGGGTCGCCGGTGTCCGGACCTTCGTCTCGGTCGATGGCGGCATGGGCGACAACATCCGGCCGGCGCTCTACGGAGCGGCCTACACCGCGGTGCTCGCGGACCGCGCCGCGACCGCGCCCTCCGAGCATGTGGCGATCGCCGGGAAGTATTGCGAGAGCGGCGATCTCCTGATCCGCGACGTCGCGCTCCCGACCCCCCTGACGGGCGAGATCCTCGCGATCCCCGGCGCGGGCGCGTATGCCGTCGCGATGGCCTCGAACTACAACCATCAGGTCCGTCCGTCCGTGGCCCTCATCGACCGGGGCCGCGCGCGATCGATCCGGAAGCGTGAGTCCCACGCCGACATCTGGCGCCTCGAACGCTAGGGGACGGGACACTAGGGTGCGCGAAGTTCAGCTGCCCGGGCGGAGCCAGAGCGACAGCCGCAGCAGCAGCAGGTCGCGGATCGCGCGGAGGATGACCTTTGGTGGCGCACCTTTCGGCGCTCCCTTGGTGCGCGGGTAGTGCGGGACGCCGACCTCGATGATCCGCACGCCGGCGGCGCGCAGGGTGATGAGCAGCTCCGGCGAAAAGAACGCGCCATTGCTGTGCACTCGGGCGAGCGGGACGCGGCTGAAGACGTCGCGGCGGAACAGCTTGTACGCGCAGTCGACGTCACGCACCTCCACGCCGAACATCGTTCGGATGAGACGGTTGTAGACCCAGGCGACCACCAGCCGGCGCCGGGGATCCATCCGCTTGAGCCGGTAGCCGGCCACGACGTCGGCCTCGGCGATGTGGGCGACAAGACGGGGAAGGTCGGCCAGGTCGAATTGCTGATCCCCGTCGGTGTAGAAGACGTACGGCTGCCCTGCGGCCAGCAGTCCGCTCCGGACGGCGCCGCCGTAGCCGCGGTTCGTGGCGTGGTGGATCACCCGGACCCGCGGGTCTTCCGCCGCGAGGCGATCGGCGATCTCCCCGGTGCCGTCGCTGCTCCCATCGTCCACCACGGTCACCTCGAACCGCTCCGCGACGCCGGGGAGGATCCGCAGGGCGTCCCGGACGACCGCCTCGACGTTCTCGGCCTCATCCTTGGCCGGAAAGAACACCGAGAGCCCCGGCAGGCGCTGGGTCACGTCACTCACAGGGCCTGAGCGTACCGGTAGCGTTGAGGACATGACCCGCTTCCTTACGAGCGACCGCTCCATTGCGATCGTCATCGGTCTGTTCTCCGCGGCCGTCTATGTCGGTCTTGGGTGGGGCGTCCTGACGGTCTACGACTATCACGGGCGGCTGGCCGAGGCGTTCCTCCAGGGCCGCTACTGGCTGGACTCGGACCCCCCCTGGCTGAACGAGCTGCTGTCCTGCGGCCCCGGGCGATGGTGCGTGGCGTATCCGCCGCTTCCGGCGATCCTCGCGGTGCCGTTCCTGTTCCTCGGCACCGCGGCCGCGCAGGGGGCGGTCGCCCAGCTGTGCGGCGGCGCGTCGGCCGGTGTGCTCTTTCTGGCGCTCCGGTCCTACGGCGCGCCGCGCGTGGTCGCGTTGGCCGGCGTCGCGGTCTCGGCGTTCGGCACGACGCTGCTCTTTTCGAGCGCCGATGGCCGGGCCTGGTACGCCGCGCATTCGGTGGCGATGCTCTTCACCTCGGGCGCGTTCCTCGTGGCCGCCCGAGGGGGTGCGCCGTGGATGCTCGGGGCGCTCATCGGGCTCGCCGCTCTCGCGCGGCTTCCCGTCGCCGCGGCCACGCCGGCGCTCGCCCTCCTTCTGGCGCA
>DATLEG010000173.1:0-4981 GCA_035525465.1 Saccharimonadales bacterium (SeqCode) | reverse complement strand
CTCTCCTGCGGCAGCACGAGATTCACGCGCTTGGCGGCGTTGTTCCCGTTGGCGGTGTTGTAGTCGAGGATCGCCTTCTTGAACAGGCCATCCTTGTCGTCGCCGATGTTCACGATCTGCTTGGTGTTGGAGCCATCGTTGAGCGTGACCGTCGCGGTGGCGCCGGAGATGGAGACTTCCTTCACCTGTCCGGCGTTCACCTCGTCGATGGCGGCGCTGTAGCCGGTCGGGGAGGCCGCGCGGTCCTGGGCCTTGTACGCGTACAGGAGCGCGATGCCCATGACGACCAGGAGGAGCGTCAGGATGCCGTTCTTGAAGATGCGGTTATCGAAGTTCGTGGCGCTCGTCCTTTCCGTGCTGGTCCTGTCCTTCGATGCTACGCGCCCCGTCGGAGAATGACCAAGCGACTCCTTCCGGCGGCTTCGCGCCGATCCAGCGGCCCGTATCGGTCACCGGCAGAGCATGTTCCAGGCCGACCACCCACCAGACCGCTTCGTCGCCGGTCGTGATCAGTGGATGCGAGTCCCGCATCCGGGCCGGCACCTTGGCGTCGGTGTAGAGGTCTTGCACCTTGGTACGAAGATCATGGCCGATCCGATCTCCCGGCCGCCGGCCCCGGACGAACAGCTCCCCGCTGGCGGGGGCGGGCACGCCGCCGGGCATCGCCGGATCAGGCTGCGACGTCAGCAGGATGGTCCACCCCTCCCAGAGCACCGGCACATCGGCCTGCAGCGGCACCGGGCCGGCCGCGCGGGCCGGCGCGGCTGGCCCGGTGGGGACGCGGGTCAGCCGCCGGTACTCGCGGAGCGCACGGCCACCGGGGAGATCGGCCGCCGCGCTCCCCGCAGTCCCGCCGGCGAGCTGCCCGAGGGCCAGGCGGTTCGTCGTGCTCAGTGCCCGGCCGGTCGAGCGCTCCCACCAGCGGGCGAGCGCCGCGTCACGGACCTCCGGAGCGATGTCCAGGAGGCGGTCGAGCAGCACCACGTCGCCGTCCAGCGCGGCGGCCAGGGCTCGCGCGGCGTCGCGTTCCCCGTCGTCGGCGGCCTCGGCCGCGGCCTCAGCGAGCCGGGCGAGGGCCAGCCTGGCCTGCGGGTTGATCCGCTCCAGCTCCGGGAGGACCCGCCGCCGGACCCGGTTCCGCGCGAAGGCCAGGTCCCGGTTGCTCGGATCCTCACGCGGGGAGATCCCGGCCGCGGCGCAGATCGCGACCGTGTCGGCCCGCGAGAGCGCGAGGAACGGACGGATGATGCCGTCACGTGAGGGCCGCATCCCCGCGAGGCCGCCTAGCCCGCTCCCGCGGGTGGCGTGCAGGAGCACCGTTTCGGCCTGGTCGTCCCGGGTGTGCGCGGTCGCGATCGCCCGGGCCCCGGACTCCGCGGCGGCCCGGCGGAGGAACGCGTAGCGAGCCCGGCGGGCGTCCTCCTCGCTCGCCGCGGGGACCTCGGCCCGGCCCATCCGGAATGGAGCGCCGACGCTCGCTGCGAGGCCGGCGACGAAGGCGGCGTCCGCGGCCGCCGTCTTCGGGCGGGTGCGGTGGTCGAAATGCGCGACCTGCAGGACGAGGCCCAGCTCCGTGGCGCAGTCGGCGAGCAGGACCAGCAGCGCGACGGAGTCGGTCCCGCCCGAGACCGCCACGACCACCCTGCCGGGCCGGAGGAGGTCGTGCCGGTGCGCGTAGGCGAGGACGGTCGACCGGATCTGTGGCGGGATCACGGTGGCTGGGGGCGGACTTGAACCGCCGACCTAGGGCTTATGAGTCCCTTGCTCTGCCGACTGAGCTACCCAGCCGTGTCGGGCGGATTATCACCGGTCGCCGGAGGTGGGGCGGACGTGGCCGGAACGCGGACGCCCCGACCGTGTGCGGCCGGGGCGTGCTGTTGCGGGAGCGCGATTCGAACGCGCGACCTTCGGGTTATGAGCCCGACGAGCTACCGCTGCTCCATCCCGCGAGACCAATGCTACTGCCAATGGGTGCGCGACGCGAACGGCCCGGGGTCAGCGCGCCCCGAAGAACAGGGCGAGCCAGAGCTGCGCGCGTGACGGTGGGGTGACGGTGACGGGCGGCGCCGCGATCTTCGGCTCCTGCTTGACCCCGATGATCGCTTCCCCCGGCTTCACATAGCCGTAGTCGCGTGCCTTGTCGACGACATAGCTGTCGCCGGCCTTTTCGGCGAGCTCCGCTTCCAGCCGGGCGCGGCGCGCCTGCTGGGCGATGATGTCGGCCTGCAGCCCTGCGGTCTCGCGCGCCAACGCGTTGCGCTGGATCGCGAGCGCCACGAACGCGGTGGCGAGCAGCAGCCCGGCGAGGAGCAATCCCATCGCGATGGTGGGGCGTGCCATCGCGGCGATCATCCCGCGGCCGTCGGGCCGTGCCGAGCTCGCTCGCTTGGTCCGTCGCGGCATCCTTGCCATCATGCCGTAGCCGGCCACTCCGGTGGAAGCCCCTCCACCGCGCCACCGGCGGATCGATACGCGATCCATCCGAGGAGGCCGAGAAAGGAGCGGGCGTTCCGGATGTCCGCTGCCTCGCGGACACACCCGACGGCGATGATCGGTCGCGTGGCGAACAGGATCCCCGCGTCATTGCGGACCGCGTCGAGGGTGCCGGTCTTGTGGGCGACCCGTGCGCCCGCGGGGAGGTACCGACGCAGGAGCGCCTCGTCCTGGGTCCGTTCGAGCACCGCGAGCACGGCATCCGAGGCCGCGCGTCCACCGCAGTCCCCACGAAGCAGCCGCAGCAACAGCCCGGCGATCTCCCGGGGGACGATGTGGTTGTCCAGGCCGCGCCGGGTCGCCTCGGTGTCGAACATCGCCCGCGACAGGCGAGTTCCGGTGCAGCCCCACTCGCGAAGGCGCTCCCCGACCCGGTCCGGTCCGATCCGCTCGATGAGCCGATTCGTGGCCGTGTTGTCGCTCACGACGATCGCGAGCGTCGCGAGGTCGCGCAGGGTGAGGTCGGCCACCCCGGCCAGGTGGCGAAGGACCCCCGACCCGTCCACGCGGGCGCCGACCGCGCAGCGCTCGTCGAGCGACAGCCGCCCCTCGGCGGCGTCGGCGAAGAGCGTCATGATCAGCGGGAGCTTGATCACCGAAGCCGCCGGGACGACCGTATCGGCCTCGTGGGTGAACAGCTCGGTCCCCTCGCCATCCAGCATGATGAGCGCCGCCCGTCCGTCCAGGGAGCCGGCGGCGGTCCGCAGGATGGCGAGATCGTCTTCCATCGGCGCCGACTGTACCTTCCGGGGACGCTGTATTCGCACCGAGCGCGGCCCTAGACTCCGCGGACGCCATGATCGAATTCACCGATGTCCACAAGCACTTCGGCGCGCTGCATGTCCTGCAGGGCATCACACTGCGCGTCGAGGAGGGGCAGGTCGTCGTCATCATCGGACCCTCCGGCTCGGGCAAGAGCACGATGATCCGCACCGTGAACCGCCTGGAGGGCGTCGACAAGGGCACCCTCACGGTGAACGGGATCCGGGTGGATGACAAGAAGGTCGACGTGAACCGGCTCCGCCGGGACGTCGGCATGGTGTTCCAGCAGTTCAATCTGTTCCCCCACCTCACCGTCCTGGAGAACGTCATGCTCGCGCCGGTCCGCGCGGCGGGGATCAGCCCGGCGAAGGCGCGCGAGACCGGGATGGCGCTCCTCGAGAAGGTCGGCATCCCGGAGAAGGCCGACGAGCACCCGGCCCGGCTCTCCGGCGGCCAGCAGCAGCGGGTGGCGATCGCCCGGGCGCTCGCGATGGGCCCCAAGGTGATGCTCTTCGACGAGCCCACGAGCGCCCTCGACGCGGAGATGATCCGCGAGGTGCTGGACGTCATGCGCGACCTGGCCAAGGAGGGCATGACGATGCTCGTCGTGAGCCACGAGCTCGGCTTCGCCCGCGAAGCCGCGAACCGGGTCCTCTTCATGGACGGCGGCCGGATCATCGAAGACTCGCCGGCCAACGAATTCTTCACCGCGCCGAAGGAGGAGCGCGCGAAGCAGTTCCTGAGCAAGGTCATCCGGCATTAGCCGGCAGTACAAGGTGGAGGGATCTATGCACCGCAGCCTACGCAGCATCGCCATCCTGCTCGTGACCGTCTTCGTGGCCGCCGCCTGTGGCGGCGCCGGGACGCCCGCGCCCGCCGCGAGCGGCACCGCCGCCGCCAGCGCGGCGACGAAGCCGAAGTTCGAGCTCTCGACCTTCCAGTACGCGATCCAGACCAAGGGCAAATTCCGCGTCGGCACCCGTGAGGACAATGTCCCCTTCGGGCTCAAGAACCCGGCGACCGGCAAGTTCGAGGGCTTTGACATCGACATCGCCCGGGAGCTCGCGAAGGGCATCTTCGGCCCGCAGGCGAACATCGACGATGTCATCGAGTGGACCCCGGTGGTCTCGGCGACCCGCATCCCGACCCTGCAGGACAACAAGGCCGACATCATCATCGCCACGTTCACGATCAACGATGCCCGCAAGAAGGAGATCGACTTCTCCAGCGTCTACTTCAAGACGGGACAGAAGATCCTGGTGAAGAAGAGCGAGAACTCGATCACCAAGGTCGAAGATCTGGTCTCCAAGACGGTGTGCTCGGCGAAGGGCTCGACCAGCGAGACGAACCTCCGGGCGAAGGGCGTCACCAAGCTCCTGCTCCTGGACACCTACCCGCCCTGCCTCCTCGCGCTCCAGAACGGACAGGCGGACGCGATCTCGACCGACGAGACGATCCTGTTCGGCCTGGTGAAGCAGGACCCGAACACGAAGATCGTCGGGAGCTACTTCTCCGAGGAGCCGTACGGCATCGGATTCAAGAAGGACCGCGTCGGCTTCCAGGCCTGGATCGACGCCGAGCTCAAGAAGATCATCGATGACGGCCGCTGGGCCAAGATCTACAAGCAATGGATCAGCCCCGTCTCCGGCGACGAAAAGAAGAATCCGGAAGGGAAGTAGCAGCAGGCCGTGCCGGGCGGCATCATCTTCGAGTTCCCGGACCTGTA
>DATLEG010000156.1:0-3357 GCA_035525465.1 Saccharimonadales bacterium (SeqCode) | reverse complement strand
GATGGTCCGGGCTTTGGTCGGGCTTTCCACCACCACCAGATCGCCGCCGCGGGTGGCCGGGATGCCATCGTCCGGCTCGGCGGGCGTGGCGACGACCGCGCGCCGGGTCCGCTTGGCCGCCGCTGGCTTCGCCCTCTTGGTCGGCGTCGCGGCCGACGCGGCCTTCTTCGGCGGGCGGGCGCGTTTGGGCGTCGCCGGTGCTTCTTCGGCTCCGGGTGATTCGGCGGCGGCGGTCGTCCCGGTCGCCTGCTCGTCTGCTGTCGGCACCTGTATCGGGTTCCCCTTCCAAGCAAAAGGCGCCCCTCCGGGCGCCCTCCGTACGCTCAACGTTACCAGCGGGCGCAACCCGCGCCTTTTCGCTGCCCGGGCGGACCGAGATTAGAGCAGATGTTCGCTCTGTTCGCGCTGCAACCGGTCGACCACCTGCTTGACCTCCGCAGCGCGGTCGCGGGAGGCCACCAGCAGCACATCGTCCGTCTCGACCACCACCAGGTCCGAAAGGCCGATCGTCACGACGGTCTTGCCCGGGGCGAAGACGTAGCTGCCCGTGCCCTCGACCTCGATGTGATCGCCGGCCGACCAGCTTCCCGATCCGCCGGTGCGCAGCTCCGCCAGCCGCGACCAGTCGCCGACGTCAGACCACCCGATGTCCGCCGGTACCACGGCCATATTGTTCGCCCGCTCGGCGATGCCGTAGTCGATCGTCGTCCGGTCGGTCTCCTCCCAGACCTCGGCGAGCACCGACTCGTAACGGGGCGTCCCGACCGCGTCGCCGAGCGCGTCGATGGCCGCGGCGGTCCGGGGAAGGTGCTCGCGATAGGCGGAGAGGATCTGGGTGACCCGCCACACGAACATGCCGGCGTTCCAATAATGTCCCCCCGCCGCGAGCATGCGCTCGGCGACCTCACGCTTGGGCTTCTCGATGAAACGCCTGGCCCTCCGGACCTCGAGCGTGGTGTCGATCGGCAGGACCTCACCGGCTTCGATGTACCCGAATCCCGTGTCGGCTCGATCCGGCCGGATCCCGAGCGTGACCAGATACCCCGCCTCGGCCGCGGCGGTCGCGGCGATGAGCACCGACCGGAAGGCCGCGGTCTTGGTGATGACGTGGTCGGACGGAAGCACCGCGACCACCGCGTCCGGATCGAACGCGTGGAGGGCGGCCATCGACAGGCCGATCGCAGCGGCGTTGCCGCGCGGATACGGCTCGACGACGACGTGGTCGTTCCGCAGCTCGGGAAGCTGCTCGTGGATGAGCGCCCGATGCTCCGGTGGAGCGGCGACGAAGATCCGCTCCATCGGGATCAGCTCGCTGATCCGCGCGACAGTGTCCTGCAGCATCGTCTCGCCCGCCACCAGGTCGAGGAACTGCTTGGGCTTCTTTCGGCGCGACCGCGGCCAGAGCCGTGTTCCGGCACCGCCCGACAGGATCAGCGCATAGAGGCGCGGCACCGCCGTCGCTACAGGCCGAAGTAGTCGAGGTGCATCGCCGCGCGCACCTCGTGCAGGGTCTGCCGGGCCTCCTCGCGCGCCCGGGCGCTTCCGGCGGCGATGATCTCGTCGATCATCTTCGGTCGCGCCGAGAGCTCGGAGCGCCGGTCACGGATCGGCGCCAGGAACGCCTCGACGGCGGTGACGAGCGTGCGCTTGACCTCGACGTCGCCGACGGTGCCGGCTCGATACCGCGACTTGAGGTCGGCCACCTGGGCGGTGTCGGAGTTGAACGCATCGTGGAGCGCGAACACCGGATTGCCCTCGACCTTCCCCGGGTCGGTCGCCTTGAGCCGGGTGGGGTCGGTGAACATCCCCATGATCTTCTTCGTGACCGTCGGGGTGTCGTCGGAGAGGAAGATCGCGTTCCCCAGGCTCTTCCCCATCTTCGTGTTGCCGTCGGTGCCGGGAAGCACCCCACCCTCGGGGATGAGCGCGTCGGGAACGGGGAACACCGGGCCGAACAGGTCGTTGAAGCGACGCGCGATCTCCCGGCTCAGCTCGATGTGCGATTCCTGATCACGGCCGACCGGAACGAGGTCGCCCTTCACCATGAGGATGTCGGCAGCCTGGAGGATCGGATACCCCAGAAGGCCATAGGTCGGCGCCGACAGCCCGTGGTCGCGCATCGCGTCCTTGAGCGTCGGGATGCGCTGGGCCCGCGGAACGGTGACCAGCATCGCGAAATACAGGAACAGCTCGGTGACCTCGGGGATGAGGGACTGGAGATAGATCGTCGTCCGCTCGGGATCGATCCCGACCGCGAGATAGTCCGTCACCAGCTCCCGGATGTTCTTCCCGATCTCCTCGAGGTCCGAGATCCGGGTCGTGAGCATGTGATAGTCGGCGATGAGGAAGTAGCTCTCGTACTCATCCTGTAGCCGGACGCGATTGGCGAGCGTCCCGTAGTAGTTCCCGAGATGGAAGCTCTTGGCCGTCGGCCGGTCGCCGGTGAGGATGCGCTTCCGCCCGCCCGCCGCCTTCGGGGCGGGAGCAGCCGTGGCGGAGGCGGTCGTCCTGGTGGTCATCGGGACCGTCAGTCTACCGACTCTCTCATTGCGGACCGGTGACGCCGAGGCCGAGCCCCCGCACCAGGTGAGCGGCGATGAGCGTCCCCACCTCGGCGTGCCGGCGCGGGAAGAAGTGGTCGACCCCCGCGACCTCCGCGATCACCGCGCGCGGGTAGGCGAGCCGGAGCTCGTCGGCGGTGCCGAATTGGTCGTGCTCCGCCGCGACGATGAACGTGCCGTCCGGGACCGGCGGGAGCTCCTGCGGCGCGAACGAGACCGAGCGCAGCGGCAGTCCGGCCAGCGCCAAGGCGGCGGGCGATCCCCCGCCCGCGACCCAGCGCAGCGTCGTGATCGCGCCAAAGCTGTACCCCGCCACCGCGAGCGGAAGTCCGGGTGCCGCGGCATGCGCGTGCGCGACCGCGGCGGCGAGATCATCGACCTCGGCGGTCCCGCCGGTCCATTCCCCGGCGCTCGACCCGACCCCGCGGAAGTTGAACCGCAGGGCGTACAGGTCCTGGTCGGCGCAGGCACGGGCGACCGCCGCCACCAGTGGATTGCGCATCGTCCCGCCATGGGTCGGCAACGGGTGCGCGATGACCACGATCGCCCGCGGCGGCCCGTCAGGGATCCGGAGGGTCGCCTCCAGGTCTCCGACCGGTCCGGGGACCCGTAACGATCGCTCGCGCATCGATCCGTAGTGTTACAGGGTCGCCTGTCAGAATGAGCGGCGGTGAGTGGATCGGCCCGCCTCGCGCGCGGGCTCGCGCTCGGCTGCCTGATGCTCGTCGGCTGCACGCCCTACGGGAACGACGTCGTGCGCCGGAGCGACGCGCCGGCCGGCACCGTGACGTCCGCC
>DATLEG010000142.1:0-4266 GCA_035525465.1 Saccharimonadales bacterium (SeqCode) | reverse complement strand
TGGCACCGTTCCTCGCGGGTGTGCAGCAGCTCATCGCCCAAGCTTCCGACGAGGTGACCGCCACCTATCTGCGTGATCAGCCGCAGCCCGGTCGCCTGGTCGGCGTCGCCCGGGCGGCGATGCTCATGGCCGCGCAGCAGCAGCAATGAGGGTCGAGGTCGAGCATGTCACCCGCCTGGGCTACACCGCCGATGTGGTGGAGAGCGTCATGGACGCGCGTCTGGGACCGCGGAGCGACGTCCACCAGCGCTGGAGCCACTACGAGCTCCGGGTCAGCCCGGCCGCGGCGGTCCGCCGGTACAGCGACAGCTTCGGGAACATCGCGCACCTGGTCACGATCGCCAGGCCGCACCGCGCGGTGGAGGTGACGATGTGCGGGCAGATCGAGACGCTGCTCCGCGATCCGTTCCGCCTGCCCCGCGAAGGACCGCAGCCGCTCACCGCGGGTGAGCGCGCGGATTACCTCGACCCCTCGCCCCTGATCCCGCGCGCGCCGGAGATCGCAGCGCTCGTCGCGCCGTACCGCGCGGGGGTGAGCGACGTCTTCGCCACCGCACAGCTGCTCATGCGCCTGGTGTACGACCGGTTCGAATACGTCCCGGAGGTCACCGGAGTGGGCACGACCGTTCCGGAGATCCTGGAGCACAAGACCGGGGTCTGCCAGGACTTCGCGCACGTGCTCATCTCCCTCTGCCGGGCGCTGGATATCCCGGCCCGGTACGTGAGCGGCTATATCGTCCGCGACAGCGCGAGCGCGGCGCCGACGCGGGGAGCGGGTGCGTCGCACGCCTGGGTCGAGGTATTCACCCCGACCCACGGCTGGCGCGGCTTCGATCCGACGAACGACCTGGTGGCA
This sequence comes from Saccharimonadales bacterium (SeqCode), assembly GCA_035525465.1. Lineage (GTDB taxonomy): Bacteria > Chloroflexota > Limnocylindria > P2-11E > P2-11E > UBA4735. The sequence continues at coordinate 3,410 of DATLEG010000142.1, read as the reverse complement.
AGCGAGCACCACGTGAAGATGGCCGTCGGCCGAGACTACCGTGATGTCCCACCGACACAGGGCACCTTCCGCGGCGTCGCCGACGAGACCCTCGCGGTGGAGGTGGTGACGCGGGTCCTCATCTAGCGATATCCTGAATGTCCCGCGGGGGCTTAGCTCAGCTGGTTAGAGCGTCTGCTCGACAAGCAGAAGGTCAGTGGTTCGAGCCCACTAGTCCCCACCGCCGCCTGGCACCCTCAGCCCCGCATGCCTCAGCCCTTCATGACGGATCGGTAACGAGTGAGGCCGCCCGGCATCCAGGTGCTTGCTTGGCATGAGCCCTGCATCCCAGAGAGGGAGAGCGATCCCGGTCGCGTAGTTGCGCGCCTGCGCAGCGGAAGGAAGGCAGATTGGTCCAGTCACGAGTCATCCTCAGGTCCCTGGCGCTGTTCGCGTTCGCGGTGCTGATCCTCGGTGGGCTCGCGCAGAGCGGCGGCGAGGTGAGCGCGGCGCCGCAGACCGCCCCGATCGCCCAGTGCAACAACGACACCGCGAGCAACGTCGGAGGCCAGGGCCTCTCCTGCACGATCACCATCGTGAACTTCGTCACCAGCAGCGGGTCCGCGACCACGACCCCCTCGACGATCACGCTCACGCGCTGCTTCGGCGCGGCCGGGCCGATCGGTGCCGGCGCGGGCACCTGCTCGACGACGACGTCGACCTCGCCCACGCCGATCACCCAGGTCCAGCAATGCGACGGGGTCTCCAACGGTGGCGGTGGCGTGCTCATCTGCACGGTCACGATGACCAACAACTTCAGCGGGACCCCGGCCCAGGCCGTCGGACCGGCCAGCGTCTATCAGTGCGTCGGATCGGCGATCACCGGCCCGGGTGCCCCCGGGACCTGCACCCCGGTGAACACCCCCGGCGTCAGCTCGGTGACCGCCGCGACCGTCGGCCAGTGCAACGGCTCCGGCAACGGCGGCACCAGCGTCGGCTTCATCTGCACCGTCTCGACCGGCTCGACCGAGACCTCGATCCTTCCGGTCAATATCGACCAATGCAATGGCTCGGCGAACGGCGGCGGCGCTCTGGTCAGGTGCCAGGCGTCGGTCACCTCGGTCGTCTCGGCCGCCGCTGTGACCCCGACTCCGACCCCGGTCACCGTCGTCACCCCGACGGCAACGCCGGCCCCGGCGGTCGTCGTCACTCCAACGGCGACACCCACACCGATCACTCGCCTTCCATCGACCAGCACCGACGGACCGTCGGCAGCCCCGGCGGTGCTCATCGGATCGCTGGTCGGCCTGGCCGGCGCGCTGATCCTGCAGGCCCGGCGGTCCTGGGCGGCCCGCTAACGCTGACCGAGGGTCATGCGGCGCGGTCGGAATGACCGCGCCGCATGACCCTTACCTCTCCTGGGGCTCGCCCTGCCCCTCGGTCGAGAACGCGCCGGTGCGGTCAAGGAGTCCGGCGACGGTGCGGTGGACCTCCTCGACATTGAACGGCTTGGGGATGATGCCGCGGACCGTGAGCTCAAGGGCCATCGTCCGGGCCCCGCTCACCGCGCTCACCACCAGGATCGGTGTGTCCGGGCTGCCGGCAGCACGCCGCCGCTCGATGAATTCACGCCCGTCCACCAGCGGCATGTCGAGGTCGAGGACGATGAGGTCTGGCTCGCGCTCGGCGCACCGGTCCAGTGCCTCCTGGCCATTCGCCGCCAGAGCCACCTGATAGTCGTCGGACAGGACCGCCTCCAGCACCGAGCGGCAGGCCTCGTCATCGTCGACCACGAGGATCCACGGCCGCGATCCGCTGACCGGCGCCCGATCCGCGGGGGTCCCGACGGTGCCGCCCACGGCAGGAGTATGGCCCGGCGGAGCTCGACGGGCAGCCAACAGCCGCCGGCCCGGTCAGGCGGTCACCCGGTCACTCCTCACCCGGTCGGGTGAGCCTGGGCTCCGGCCCAGGCGGCGTTCAGGACGGGTCCCCTGCGGGGTCTCGTACCAACGGGGTATCGCCCTCCCCTTGACGGCCGATGCCCGCGCCGGACGGCGGCGCGATAGTTCCCCTCAGCAAGAACAGACCGCCAGCGCGAAGCCGGCGAGTTAGGAAAGGAACCACCCGATGGGCAGGTCCAACAGCGCCCTTCTCGCCGGCATGGCGCTCTCGGCTCTGGTGATGATCGGCCTCACCGTCTCGGCCGAGCAGACCAGTGCCAGCTTCACCGCGACGACCACGAGCCCGGGCAACCAGTTCGCGACCGCCACGCTCTCGATGAGCAACGACAAGTCCAGCTCGGCCTCGCTCATCTCCCTGGCGAACATGGTCCCCGGCGACAGCGCCAGCCGGACGGTCACGATCACCAACTCCGGCTCCGTCGGATTCACCTTCACCACCGCCATCTCGACGGGCACGAGCACCGTGCTGTGGAGCGACACGACCAATGGCCTGCAAGTGACCGTGACCCGCGGCGCCGCGACCCTCTACACCGGGGCGCTCTCCGGCCTGACCATCGCCGCCTCGCCCACGCTCGCCGCCGCGGGCACCGACACCCTGACCTTCCTGTTCAGTCTCCCGACGAGCGCGGGGAACGGCTTCCAGGGCCTCACCCAGACCTTCACCATCACCTACACCGCCACCCAGCTCGGCGGGATCGCCCGCTAGCCACGACTCTGGCCGGCCCTCCTTCGCGAACGGCGGCGAGCAGAGGCTCGCCGCCGTTCGCGTTATCATTCGGCCGCGCGGGGACGCGGATCCAGGCCTGCTCACGATCGGACCGTCAAGCGAGCCGGAAGGGTGAAAGCCGGCGGGTCCACCGGGCGGGCGACCACCGCCGAGCGCCGGACGGCCCGGAGCCGCAGGAATGAGCGCCCCGCGACGCGGGGAAGCTGGGTGGAACCGCGAGGCCAGGCCTCGTCCCAGTGATCGGAAGAGATCACGCGCGGAGGACGAGATGGCCGACACCGGTAGCGGGCGATCGATACGGACCCCCGATCATGGGAGTGACGCGCTCTACGCGCTCCGGCACTCCACCGCGCACGTCATGGCCGGCGCCGTCCTCGAGCTCTTCCCGGACGCGAAATTCGGCTTTGGCCCGCCCGTCGCCGACGGCTTCTATTACGACTTCGAGCTCCCTCGCGCCCTCACTCCCGCCGACCTCGCGGCGATCGAGGAGCGGATGCGGGCAATGGTGAAGAAGGACGCGGCATTCGAACGGAGCGAGATGAGCGTCCCGGAGGCCCTGGAGCACTTCCGCGCGCAGCACCAGGACTACAAGGTCGACCAGATCCAGAAGCTCGATGAGACGATCGAGAACGGCAAGGTCGGCGTGTACACGCACGACGCCTTCGTCGACCTCTGTCGCGGCCCGCACGTGGAGCGCACCGGGAAGATCGGGCCGTTCAAGCTCATGTCCATCGCGGGGGCGT
>DATLEG010000204.1:0-2679 GCA_035525465.1 Saccharimonadales bacterium (SeqCode) | reverse complement strand
CCTCGCCTGGCATGGTCTCGACGCTCCCCGGCGGGATCGCTCCGCGCTCGTCGACACGGTCGAGCGGCTGGAGGGGGCGCGCATCCCGGCCTCGGTCCTGGAGTCGCAGGTCCTCAAGATGCGGATCGCTGACTACGACTCGCGCGACCTGGACGCCCTGCTGGCGAGCGGTCGCGTCGTGTGGGTCGGGGCGGGGGGTCTCGGTCAGCGGGATGGCCGGGTCGTCCTGTATCCGACCGTGCACGCGACACTCCTTGCCGGTGCGGTCGCGGAGCCACCGTCGGGGGTGATCCACACAGCGCTGCAGGCGCACCTTGCGGCGCGGGGCGCCTCATTCTTCCCGCAGCTTGTTGCCGCGACCGGCGGGGCCTTCGGTCCGGACGTGCTGAACGCGCTCTGGGACCTGGTCTGGGCCGGCCTCGTGACGAACGACACCTTCGCGCCGGTGCGGGCGTTCCTCCGTCCGGGCCGGTTCGTGTCCGCCTCGGCGCGCGGTGGACCACGACGCGGCCCGGCCGCGATCGACGTCCCGCCGACCGCGGTCGGACGCTGGTCGCTCGTCTCGGCCCTGGGCGACCCGGCCACGGCGTCGCCGACGCAGCGCGCCTCGGCCCGGGTGTCGGCGCTGCTCGAGCGGCACGGGATCCTGACCCGCGAGGCCGTCCTGGCCGAAGAGCTTCCCGGCGGCTTCACCGCCGCCTACGGGATCCTGAAGGCGATGGAGGAGGCCGGCCGGGTCCGCCGCGGCTACTTCGTCGCGGGGCGCGGAGCGACGCAATTCGCCCTCCCGGTGGCGGTGGAGCGGCTCCGGGCCTATCGCGATCCGCCGGACCATCCCTCGGCGGTGCTCCTTGCGGCGACCGATCCGGCCAACCCGTATGGCGCGGCGGTGCCCTGGCCGGAGCGGGGCGACGTCGCCCGCCGCCCGATGCGTGCCGCCGGCGCCTCGGTCGTCCTGGTGGACGGCGCGCTGGCGGCCTGGATCGCGAAGGGCGAGCGGGAGGTGCTGACCTTCGCCGCCGTTCCGGAGGGGACGCCGGATCCGGGACCGGCCTGCGTCGCCGATCGCCTCGCATCGCTGGTGGGCACCGGCCGCAGGAAGGTGCTCTACGTCGAGACCGTCGACGGGGTCCCGGCGCGGGACTCGCGGCTTGGCCCGGCCCTCCGGGAGCACGGCTTCGTCGACACCGCCCAGGGCATGCTGCGCCGCCCCGGTGCCTGAGGGGGACACGATCTACCGCGCGGCGACGGTCCTCCGTCGCGCGCTCGCGGGGCGGCTCATCTCAGGCTTCCGCTCGGACGTGCCGCAGGTCACCCTGGCGGCGGCGCGGACGCCGGTCCTTGGCCGCACGGTGAGCGCGGTCGAAGCGAAGGGGAAGCATCTGTTCATCCGCTTCGGCGACGCACCGGACGATCCGGTGCTTCGCTCGCACCTCGGGATGCAGGGCTCCTGGCACATCTACCGGCCCGGGGAGCCCTGGCAGCGGCCGGAGCGGCAGGCCCGCGTGGTCATCGAGACCGACCGGTTCGTCGTTCCGTGCTTCAACGCGCCCACGCTGGAGCTGCGCACCGGGCGCGAGCTGGCGGCCGATCCGCAGCTCGCCGCGCTCGGCCCCGACGCGATCGCCGACGGCTTCGATGCCGCCGAGGCCGCGCGCCGTCTCCGGGCCCGGCCGGACCTCGCGATCGGCATCGCGATCCTCGATCAGCGCGCCCTCGCCGGCGTGGGGAACGTCTTCAAGTCCGAGCTGCTGTTCATTCGGCGGCTCTCGCCGTTCCAGCGGGTCGCCGAGCTCGACGACGCCCAGCTGCAGGACTTGGTGGAGGAGGCCCACCGGCAGCTGGTCGCGAATCGTGGCGGAGGCGCGCGGGTCACCCGTCCCGGCGCCCCGCGGCACCAGACGCTCTGGATCTACGGCCGGGCGGGGAAGCCCTGTCGCGTCTGCGGCACCATCATCCGTTTGCGGCGCCAGGGCGACGGCGGCCGGACTACCTATTTCTGTCCGTCGTGTCAGGCTGCGCCGCCGGATCGAGGTCGATCCGCACCGTGAGCAGGGTCGTGCCGACGATCCTCACGAACAGCGCGTTCGCGCCAAGGCCCAGCGTCCCCTGCCGCGCGCGCGGGTCGTCGTCACCAAGCACGGTCGCGACCCCGCTCCGCCACCTCCCGTGGGTCCGGACCCGCACCCGCGGATCGGCCCGGATGTTCCGCACGTAGGCCGATGCCTCGCCATGATCGGAAATGAGCCAAAAGACGTCGCCCCGGAGTCCGTCGCCGACCGGCGTGCGTCGCGGCCGCCCGGTCCTGCGGCCCCGGGTCTCGAGGAGTGCGAACCAGGGGAGCCGGCCGGCGACGCGCGAAGCGATCGGATTCACCGCGTACTTCGCCAGGGCTCCAGTGACACGCCGCTTGTCCATCGTGCGAGTATCGGACCGTGTGCCGGAGCATCAAGCGGCTGCGATCGATCGAGGGGACCGCGGGCGATGACGAGATCGCCGCGGCCGCCCGCCAGTTCGTGCGCAAAGTGAGCGGCATGCGCGAGCCGGCACCGCGGAATGCCGCGGCCTTCGAGGCGGCCGTCGCGGCGGTCGCCGCCGAGACCCACCGGCTGCTGGGCGACCTGCCGCCGTCGGGGGCCCAGCCGGAGCGTCCGCGCCCGCGCCGGGACCGCTCCGCAT
>DATLEG010000082.1:0-8899 GCA_035525465.1 Saccharimonadales bacterium (SeqCode) | reverse complement strand
CGACCCGTACAACGCCTGGCTGCGCCTCGAGCCCGAGCGCGCGCGGGCGCAGGCCCGGGCCGCCGACGCCCGGCTCGCCGCCGCCGGGACGTGGGACCCGGCGCCGCCGCTTTGTGGGATCCCCTGGGCCTGCAAGGACATCATCGGGACCAAGGGGGTCGCGACCACCGCCGCATCGAAGATCCTCGCCGGCTACATCCCACCGTATTCGGCGACGGTCGTCGAGCGCCTCGATGCCGCGGGCGCGGTCATGCTGGGAAAGACGAACCTCGACGAGTTCGCGATGGGGAGCTCGACCGAGAACTCCGCCTTCGGACCGGTGCTCAATCCCTGGGACCCCTCGCGCGTGCCGGGGGGCTCGTCGGGCGGGTCGGCCGCGGCCGTCGCCGCCGGCCAGGTGGTCTTTTCGCTCGGTACGGATACCGGTGGCTCGATCCGGCAGCCCGCCTCGCTCTGCGGGATCGTCGGGATGAAACCGACGTACGGCCGGGTCTCACGGTATGGGGTCGTGGCCTTCGCGTCTTCGCTCGATCAGGTCGGGCCCTTCAGCCACGATGTGGAGACGACGGCCCTCGTGTGCGAGGCGCTCTTCGGCCTGGATCCACGCGATGCGACGACGATGGACCTGCCGGCGGACGGCCTTCGGCGCGATCTCGAGATCGGCGTCCGTGGCCTCCGGCTCGGGGTGCCGAAGGAATTCTTCGTCGAAGGGATGGAGCCCGGGGTCGAGCGTGCGGTGCGCGCTGCGCTCACCGAATTCGAGCGCCTCGGCGCGGAGCTCGTCGAGGTGTCACTGCCGTCCACCGACCACGGCCTCGCCGTCTACTACATCATCCAGCCGTCCGAGGCCTCGGCGAACCTCGCCCGCTATGACGGCGTGCGCTACGGGCTGCGGGTCGCCGGTCCGGACCTGGTCGAGACCTACCGTCGCACCCGCGGTGCGGGCTTCGGCCCGGAGGTGAAGCGGCGCCTCATTCTCGGCACCTACGCGCTCTCCGCGGGCTACTACGACGCGTATTACGTGAAGGCCCAGAAGGTGCGCACGCTCATCAAGCGCGAATTCGACACGGTGTTCGCGGGCGTCGACGCCCTCCTCACGCCGACCGCCCCCGGCGTCGCGTTCCCGCTCGGCGCGAAGACCGGCGACCCGCTGGCGATGTACCTGAACGACGTCTTCACCCTTCCGGCGAATATCGCGGGGCTCCCCGCGCTGTCGCTGCCCTGCGGCTCATCGGAGGGCCTGCCGGTCGGCCTCCAGGTGATCGCGAACGCGTTCGAGGAGCGCATGCTGTTCCGGGTGGCGTCGGCGTACGAGCGCGCGACCTCGTCCCACGATCTCCGGCCGACCGTCGCGGCATGAGCGGCGACACGCACCCAGGGAGGGCAGGATGACGATGGCCAAGCGGAGCCTCACGAACGCGCGGGTCGCCCGGCTGCCGGCGAGCGGGATCCGTCGCTTCTTCGACCTCGCGGCGACGCTCGAAGGGGCGATCTCGCTCGGGGTCGGTGAGCCGGACTTCGTGACGCCGGACGCGTTCCGCGACGCCGCGGTTCGCTCGATCCGCGAGGGCAGGACGCAGTACACCTCGAACTACGGCCTCCTCGCGCTTCGCGAGGCGATCGCGACGCACACCGCGGCCATGCACGGGGTGTCCTATGCGCCGCAGGGCGAGATCCTCGTGACCGTGGGTGTCTCCGAAGCGGTCGATCTCGCGCTGCGTTCGACCCTGAACGACGGTGATGAGGTCATCGTCGCCGACCCCTCGTACGTCGCGTACCTCCCCGCGATCATCCTTGCCGGTGGCGTGCCGGTCCCGGTCCCGACCCTCGAGAGGGACGACTTCCGGCTGACCCCCGCGGCGGTACGGAGCGCGATCACCCGCCGCACCCGCGCGATCCTGCTCGGCTTTCCGAGCAATCCGACCGGCGCGGTGCTCACCGCCGACGATGTCAGGGGGATCGCGGATCTTTCCCGGGAGCACGACCTGCTCGTCTATGCCGACGAGATCTACGACCGCCTGGTCTATGGCGTGCCGCATCGCTCGATCCTCGCCGAGCAGGGGATGAAGGAGCGAACGGTCTACCTCGCCGGATTCTCGAAGTCGTACGCGATGACCGGGTGGCGGGTCGGCTATGCCTGCGCGCCGGCCGAGATCATCGAGCAGATGATGAAGATCCACCAGTACACCGTCATGTGTGTCCCGACCGCCGCGCAATACGCGGCGCTCGAGGCCCTGCGGAGCGGCGAAGCCGAGGTGCAGCGGATGGTCGCCGAGTACGACCGTCGCCGGATCCGGATGTGGGAGCGCTTCAACGCGATGGGGCTCCCCTGCTTCGAGCCGCGGGGGGCGTTCTACTGCTTCCCGAACGTCACCGGCACCGGCCTCACCGACGATGAGTTCTGCACGCGACTCCTCACCGAGGAGAAGGTGGTGGTGGTGCCGGGGAACGCGTTCGGCGCCGGCGGCCGGGGCCACATCCGCGCCTGCTACGCGGCGTCGATGGAGCGCATCGATGACGCGTGTGACCGGATCGAGCGCTTCGTGGGCCGGCTCTGAGCGACTGGGCGGTGTCCTTCGAGCGCGCGCTGGCGCAGGGCGATCCGCTGGCGGCGGCGGACGCGCTCCGCAAGACCGGCACGCGGGGCTGGGTGCGGAAGGCGGCGTTCGATGAGGCTGCGGCGGTCATCGCTCGGGTGGGCGTCGCCTCGCTGGTGCGGCGGGACTGGTCCCTGCGTCTGCTCGCGCATCCCCGTCGGGTGGACAAGGAGCTCGCGGCGGTCCTGCTGCGCCCACTTGCGGGATCGCACCAGGCCGATGTCGAGCGCGCGACCCAGCGGATGGCGAAGGACGACGACTGGGAGGTCCGGGAGACCGGGGCGTCGCTCCTCGGGTACGCGCTCGACGCGCATTTCGAGCGGTACCTGCCTTCCGCCCGAAGCTGGGTCACGACGGGCGAGCCGCGCCTTCGCCGGGCGGTCGTGATCGCGGCGAAGCACGCCGCCCGGGCCCGGCTGGCCGAGCGGGAAACAGCGATCCTCGATCTGGTCGAAGGCGCCGTGCACCAGCGTGACGAATACGTCCGCAAGAGCCTGGGGCCGTTCGCCGTCGGTGACCAGCTCCTGCGCTCGTACCCCGAGGCGACCCTCGAGCGGCTGGCCCGCTGGGCCCGCGATCCCGACGAGAACGCGCGCTGGAACGCGGCGATGGCCTTCACCATGGCGACCGGAGCGCGACTGGGGGAGCGGTTTTTCGTGATCCTGGCCGGGATCGCCGCGGACGAGCGGCCGTTCGTCCGCCGCGCGGCCACCGCGGCCCTGCGCAACATCGTTCGGCGCCGCCCCGAGCTGCGCGGCGCGGTGCTCGAATGGAGCGGGGGCACCCGTCCGGTCATCGAGCGGGCACTCCGGCCGATCCGGGCGACTCCCGCGGCGAGCGCCTGATGGGCACCCGCCACGAGGACCAGCCGCCGGAGCACTGGGCCGGCGCGGCCTCGCTCGACCCGACCCCGGTATGGAAGCAATACCTCGTCATCGCCTTCGGGGTGGTGGGGGCGCTCGTCCTGGTCCTCGTCGTCGCGTATCTCGCCCTGGGCGTGCAGCTCGCGACCCCGCCCGCGGCGGTCCCCGGAGGCCGCGTCGTGCTGGCCCTCTCGGAGATCCCGCGCGCGGGCGAGGCGGCCAAGCGATACGAGCCGCCCCTGGTCGACCCGGCCCATGCCTTCGTCATCTTCACTGGGAGCGGGGGACGCATCTTCGCGGTCCCTCTCCAGACCTGGATCGATGGCAAACAGGGCCAGCTCCTGGTGATCCCCGAGCCGGACCGACCGGCAGGCTATGACCGCTACGGTGTGTCGGTGGAGGGCGACCGGGTGGTCGTGAATACCAGCAGGGTGATCCGCGGGCTCGAGCGGGTCGCCGCCCCCACCGACCCGACCTTCCGATGACCGTGGCCGCCGCGACGTACGAGACCGTCATCGGCATCGAGTGCCATGTCGAGCTGGCGACGCGATCGAAGATGTTCTGTGGCTGCAGCGCGAGCTGGTTCGGCGCCCCGCCGAACACGATCACCTGTCCCGTCTGCCTCGGGCTGCCGGGCGCGCTGCCGGTCCCGAACCGGCGCGCGGTCGAGCTGTCCATCGCCGCGGGGATCGCGCTCCACTGCGAAACGCCCGCGCACACGAAGTTCGATCGGAAGAACTACCTCTATCCCGATCTGCCGAAGGGCTACCAGATCTCGCAGTTCGACCTCCCGCTGTCGGTGGCCGGCTGGCTCGAGATCCCGGCCGATGGCGGCGGGACCAAGCGCGTGGGGATCCGGCGGGCCCACCTGGAAGAGGACACCGGAAGCCTGCTGCACGCCGGCGGCGCGACGCTCGTCGACTTCAACCGCTCCGGGGTCCCGCTCCTCGAGATCGTGAGCGAGCCGGATATCCGATCGAGCCGGGAAGCCCTCGCCTATCTGGAGACGCTTCGCGAGCACATCGTCTACGCCGGCGTCGCCGGCTTCCGCCTGGAGGAGGGCGGGGCGCGGTTCGACGTGAACGTATCGATCCGCTTCGACGAGGAGGGCGAGACGCGCTGGCCCCCACTCTCGGAGATCAAGAACCTCAACAGCTTCCGCGCGCTCGAGGATGCGGTCGCGTACGAGACCGAGCGGCTCTGGAGCGACTGGCAGGCCGGCGGGGAGCTGCGGCGGCGGACGGGAAAGATCACCGTCGGCTGGAGCCCCGACTCCGCGCGGACGTATGTCCAGCGGTCGAAGGAAGAGGTGAACGATTACCGCTACTTTCCCGAGCCGGACCTGGTCGCCCTGGCGCCCGATCGCGCTTTGGTCGAGCGGATCCGCGCGGGTCTGCCGGAGATGCCATCGGCCCGGCGCGAGCGCTTCGTCGGTGCGTACGGACTGTCGGCGTACGACGCGCGGGTGCTCGTATCGGACAAGGCCATCGCCGACTGGTTCGAGGCCGCTGTGACCGCGGCCGGGGGCGAGGGCAAGCGCGTCGCGAACTGGGTGACCGGCGACCTCCTCGCCGTGCTGAAGTCGTCCGGGACGGACCTGGCCGACCTGAAGGTCACCCCGGAGAAGCTCGGCGCTCTGGTGCGGCTTGTCGCCGCCGGGACGCTCAGCACGACCGCGGCGCGCGAGGTCTTCGCTGCCGTCGTCGAGACCGGCGCCGAGCCGGCGGAGGTCGTTCGCGAGAATGGGCTCGCCCAGGTGTCGGACGAGGGGGCGATCACGGCCGCGGCCGTTGCGGTCCTCGCCGCCAACCCCGCCGCGGCCGAGGCGGTGCGGGGGGGAAATGGGCGCGCCCTGGGCCCGCTGGTCGGCCAGGTGATGAAGCAGATGGGCGGCAAGGCGAACCCCGGGGTGGTCAGCCGGATCCTCGTCGAACGGATCGGCCCAGGTCGGGCGTCGGACTAGAAGGACTCCTCGCCGCGCATGAGGAACGTGCCGGCGAGCGCCACCGCGGGCAGCATCCCGACGACGAGCCAGGCACCGGAGAATCCGATCCGCTCGACGGCGTAGCCGATGATCGGCGCGCCGATGACCGCGCCGAACGTCCCGCCCATGCCGGTCAGGGCCTGGGCCGCCGCGGGGGCTCCGGGAAGCGAAGATGCGGCGGTGTTGAAGACCGCCGAGTAGGGAAGCGCGACCCCGATGCCGACGAGGATCGCTCCGGCCAGGGCGAGGGCGAGCGGGCGGCCCGGGAACGCGAGGAGCGCCAGGCCGGAGAGATTCGCGATCTGCGCGCCGCGCATGATCGTGAGCGAGGCGACGTGCTCGCGGCCGATGAGGAAACCGCCGAACGATCGCATGACCACCGCGGCGATCAGCAGGAGCGAGCCGAGCAGTCCGGCCAGGACGAGGGATGCCCCGAACTCCCGGAGGAGGTAGACACTGACCCAGCTGCCGATCGCCAGGGACAGGCCAAAGCCCGCAGCGTGCTGGACGAAGCACCAACGGACGGTCCCGCTGCCGAGGGCATCCCGCAGATCGCCGGTCGCGCGGGTGCGCGGCACCGCAGGCGCCCAGGCCCACCAGACCGCTGTCGCGATGACGAGGATGAAGCTCGATCCGGCCAGGCCGGGCCGCCACCCGCCGAGCAGCAGCGCGAGCGGCGGAAGGAGCTGCAGTCCGAGCGCGCTCCCGAGCGGGAACCCGGCCCCGTACAGACCCTGCCCGAAATGCGGCCGCCCGCCGGCGTACAGGCCGGCGACGTAGCGCACTCCGCCCACGAACGCGAGGCCGCTCGCGATCCCGCCCACCGATTTGGCCGCGAGCAGCCCGGGATAGGTCGGGGCGACGGCGAAGGCGAGATTCGCCAGGAGCGCCAGCGACACCCCAAGTCCATTCATCGTGCGGGCGCCGGTGCGCTCGATCAGCTGGCCCCCGACGGCCATCACCCCGATCGAGGTGAGGAACAAGGCCGTGGGCAGGAGGCCGGCCTGGACATCGGTGATCCCGAGCTCGGCTTGGATGAGCGGGACGAGCGGCGCCTGATCGGTGTAGGTGAGACCGACCGCGATCGCCGTGAGACCGACGATGACCAGGCCGCGCGTGCGATCGCTCAGGGCAGCAGGTCGTATCCCGGAAGAGTGAGGAACTCGACGAACGTCTCCGAGAGCGCGACCTGCTCGAAGAGTGCCTGCGCATCGGCGAACCGGCGTCCAGGTCCGTCGAGGCTCGCGACCTCCTCGCGCCCGATCGTCCGGATGGCGTCCGCGGTGACGGCGGTGCCCTCGACCGTTCGGGCGCCGTGACGCACCCACTGCCAGACCTGCGACCGGGAGATCTCCGCGGTCGCCGCGTCCTCCATGAGGTTGTAGATCGCGGCCGCACCGGTCCCGCGGAGCCAGGACTCCAGGTATTGGATCGCGACGCTCACGTTGTTCCGGACGCCCGCGTCGGTGAGCGTCCCGCCGGGGACCGTCACGCGCTGGAGCTCCTCGGCGGTGACCCGCACCTCGTTGCGCGTCCGGTCGAGCTGGTTCTTCTGGTCCCCCAGCACCCGGTCGAGCTCTGCCATAGCGGTGGGCACCAGGTCCGGGTGCGCGACCCAGGTCCCGTCGAATCCGGCGGTGGCCTCGCGGATCTTGTCCTCCCGGACCCTTGCCAGCGCGACCTCGTTCACCTTGGGATCCTTCCGGGTCGGGATGAACGCGGCCATGCCGCCGATCGCGAACGCGCCACGGCGGTGACAGGTACGGACGAGGAGCTCGGTGTACGAGCGCATGAACGGCACCGTCATCGTCACCTGCGCACGGTCGGGCAGCAGGAAGTCAGGCCGGTGATTGAACTTCTTGATGACGCTGAAGATGTAGTCCCACCGGCCGGCGTTCAGGCCGGCGGAGTGGTCGCGGAGCTCGTACAGGATCTCGTCCATCTCGAAGGCCGCGGGGAACGTCTCGACCAGGACGGTCGCCTTGATCGTCCCGTGCTCGAGCCCAAGGCGTTGCTGGGCGTGCACGAAGATCTCGTTCCACAGGCGGGCTTCCCGATGTCCCTCGAGCTTGGGCAGGTAGAAGTAGGGACCGCTGCCGCGCGCGACCAGACGCGCGGCGTTATGGAACGCGTAAAGGCCGAAGTCCATGAACGCGCCGGCGACCGGGGTCCCGTCGATCAGCAGATGCTTCTCCGGGAGGTGCCAGCCCCGCGGGCGCACGACGAGCGTCGCGGTCTTCTCCGCGAGCCGATACGACTTGCCTTCCGGTGTCGTGAGCTCGATCGTCCGGCGGACCGCATCCGCGAGGTTCACCTGACCGCTCACCAGGTTGTCCCAGGTCGGCGTCGTCGCGTCCTCGAAGTCGGCCATGTAGACCGACGCGCCGCAGTTGAGGGCGTTGATCACCATCTTCCGGTCCGTCGGGCCGGTGATCTCGACCTTGCGCACCTGCAGGTCCTCCGGGACCGGCGCGACCTGCCAGTCGCCGGCACGGATCTCCGCCGTCTCCTCCAGGAACCCCAGGGTCCCGCCGCCCGCGAGCGCCGCCTGCCGCTCCGCGCGCGCGGCCAAGATGGCCAGTCGGGCCGGCTCGAAGGTCCGGGACAGCTCGGCCACGAAGGCGAGGGCCTCCTCTGTCAGGATCTCGTCGAACCGCTCCCCGATCGCTCCCCGGACCTCGATCCCCGTAGGCATCTGCACCGTCTCCCTGGTCCTAGATTTCACTATGCGCTATCAAGACACCACGATGCGCGAATCGCATGGCGCCGGGTCCGTATCCTACGCCGCCCGCCGGTGCCGCCGGGCCGGTCGTCATGGATATCCCTCTTTCGGCGTGGACCGCCCGTGCCTCGGGTCCCCTACAAAGGACGGTGTGGAGCCGCTCCAGATCGTTGCCGCGACGCCGCCGGTCGAGGCGACGATCCGCATCCTCCTGAACAGCGTGCCGTACCTCATCGGCGCGGCCGTCGTGCGGCAGCCGGCGGGGCCGGACGCCGTGGCCGGACGTCGGTCGGAACCCGTGGCTCTTCGATCGCCGGCTCACCTCGCTCGAGCTTCCGGACGACGCCCTGCCCGCCAACCGCGCGGTGGCCCTCGACTGGCCGGTGCCGTATCAGGCCGAGTGGGTCGGGGTCCCTCCCCGGCTGCTCATCTCGCGGCTGGTCTTCGCCGGGCGGACCGTCGGCGTGCTCCTCGGCACCCTGATCACGCGTGAGCAGCTGGGAGCGCAGACGCGGGAGGCCATCGACCTCTCCTGCGAGCTCATCGCGTCGGCCGTCGCGATGGACAGCCCGGCGATGTACGTCGCTCCCGAGCCGCGGATCCGGGTGCCCGAGATCGCCGTTCCGGTGCATCCTCCGCGCACCCCCTCGCCCGAGCCGGTCGTGCCGCCGCCGGCGTGGGCGACGGTCCCGGAGCCATCGGCGTCCCGGCCGTCCGATGCGGGCCTCTCGAC
>DATLEG010000073.1:0-10735 GCA_035525465.1 Saccharimonadales bacterium (SeqCode) | reverse complement strand
CGCGGCCTTCTCCCCCCGCCATGACCGCACGGCCGCGGTGGTGCTCCTACCGGTCCTGCTCGTCTCGCTCATCGCGGTCCGCCAGACCCCGTTCTTCGCGATCGCGGCGGCCCCGTTCCTGGCCGGCCACGGCCCCGATGCGCTGGCGGCCCTGCGCCGAACGCGGATCCCTCGGACGCCCGCGGCGATCGCCGCGCCGCCGGGCCGGCGGATCGATCTGGCCGCCGCGGTCCTTGGCCTCGCCGTGCTCGCAGGCGCCGTCGTCGCCGGCCCGGCCGCTCCCGATCAGCGACGCTATCCGGTCGCCGCGGTCCCGCTGCTCGGGATCGGGCCGGGCCTCCTGAATGAATACGACTGGGGCGGGTATCTCATCTGGTCGGCGCCGGGGACTCCGGTGTTCATCGACGGCCGGCTGGCCCCGTATCTGCGGCGGATCGTCCCGGAATACACGACGATCGTCGGTGCCCGGCCGGGCTGGCGCGAGCTCATCCGGCAGCGGGGCGTCAGGGAGCTCCTGGTCCACCACGATGCGCCGGTCGCGGTCCGGGCCCGCGACCTCGGCTGGTCGGTCCGGGTGGTGAGCGAGGGTGTGGTCATCATCACCGTTCCCCCTGTTCCGTAGACTGACCGCACGAACGAACGGCCGGCCGCCCGCATCCCGCGCGAGGATGACCTCGACATGCAGTTCGACGCCATCATCGATGGGCTGCGGCGCGAGGTCCGCAGGCTCCGGCAACAGGTCGAGCGGTTCGGGCGCGCCTACCAGCGGCGGGCGGAGATCCAGGCCCGGATCAGCGGCGAGCCTGACGAGACGAGCCAGGTGGCCTTCCGCCGGTTGAAGCAGCTCCAGCTCGCGATCAGCCACATCGAGTCGAGCGCGGCCTACCTCACCGGCACCGGGATGGCCCCCGATGCCGAGGTCCGGGATGAGGCGGTCGAAGGGGCCCAACGGGTCCTGGAGAGCCTGGAGGCGGAGCGGGAACGGCTGTATCGCGACGTGCACGATGGCCCGGCCCAGGTCCTCGCCAACGCGGTCTTCGAAGTCGAGTATCTGGAGCGGATCGCCGAGCGCGCTCCCGCGGATGTGCGCAGCACCCTGCGGACCGAGCTCGCCAATCTGAAGCGCCAGTTCCGCACCTCCCTCGATTCGGTCCGAGGGATGATCTACGACCTCCGGCCGCCGGTGCTCTCCGAGCTGGGCCTGGCCGAGGCGATCCGGAATTACGCGAACGAATACCAGAGCCGCTACGGGCTGCGGGTCGACTGCCATCTCGACACGACGGACACCGGACTCCTGCCGATGCAGGAGCTCGCGATCTATCGGGTCATGCAGGAGGCGCTCCAGAATGTGCACAAGCATGCACAGGCGTCCACGGTGGGGATCGTGTGGCAGTGCGCGAAGGATCAGGTCGTGCTCCATTGCACCGACGACGGCATCGGCTTCGACCTGGTGAAGGCCGCGCGACGTGCGAAGTCGGTCGGCCTCCTCTCGATGCGCGAACGTGCCGAGCTCATCGGTGGCCGACTCCAGTTCCAGTCCACCCCCGGGGCCGGGACCGCCGTTACACTTCTGCTTCCGCTCGCGAAAGAGGGGGATTCACTTGGCCGATAAGCCGGAGAAAGCGATCCGCATCGTCCTGGCCGACGCGAGCCAGCTCACGACCCTCGGCATCACCCAGGTGCTCGAGCGCGAGCCTGATATGGAGATCCTCGCGAACGTGACGGACGGGGAAGACGCGGTCGCCAAGACGATCGAGCTCGAGCCCGACGTTCTGATCATCGAGGCGGACCTGCCGCGCCTCAGCGGCATCAAGGCGACCCAGCGGGTGCGCCGTGAGCTGCCGCACATCGCGGTCATCGTGCTGACCGCGCTCGAGGAGGAGCAGACGCTCTTTGACGCCATCCGCGCCGGCGCGGCCGCCTATCTCAAGAAGGACTGCGCGCCGGAGGAGCTCGTCGAGACCGTTCGGAAGGTGCGCGCGGGGCAATTCACGATCAATGAGAAGATCTTCGCCAAGCCCGCGGTCGCCTCCAAGGTGCTCGCCGAGTTCCGGGAGCTGTCGGTCTACGGGCCGGGATCGTCCCACGTGTTCGCCCCGCTCTCACCGCGCGAGGTGCAGATCCTCGACAACATCGCGCAGGGGATGACGAACAAGGAGGTCGCCTACGCGCTTGCGATCTCCGAACAGACCGTGAAGAACCACATGTCCAGCATCCTCCGCAAGCTGTCGGTGAACGATCGGACGCAGGCCGTCGTCTACGCGATCCGCCAGGGCTGGATCAAAGGCCCGGAGATGGGGAACTAATGGCGGCGAGCGGATCCGGCGCTCCACAGAACATCATCGAAGCGTTCACCGCCGAGCAGAACAAGGTGAGCGCCGAGATGCGCGAGCTCGACCTGCTCATCGGCTCCACGCAGACCGAGGTGAACCGCCTGCGCTCACGCGAGGAGTCGGCGAAGGGCAAGCTGGAAGAGGCGCGCGCGGACCGCGCGGGCTTCCACCGCGACGATGTCTTCTCCGTGGCCGACGAGCACTCGAGCGCGATGGGGAAACGCGTGATGATGGAAGGTCAGCTGGGAGAGCTCGGGAGCAAGCGCAAGCTGCTCGATCGCGTCAACACCCTGCTCTCCGGTACCCGGCGCCAGCTCGATGAGCTGACCATGGCGCCGGTACCGCACGACGCGGCCCCGATCCTTGATGAGAACCGCCTGCTCCAGGCGATCGTCGACACGCAGGAGGAAGAACGGCGCCGCATCGCGCGGCAGGTGCACGACGGCCCGGCGCAGGCGATGGCGAACGTCGTCCTCCAGTCCGAGATCAGCGAGCGGCTCTACAGCATCGACCCGCAGCGCTCACGCGACGAGCTGAAGGCGCTCCGGGTGATGGTGAACAAGACGCTCCAAGAGCTTCGGGGGTTCATCTTCGAGCTGCGTCCGATGATCCTCGACGATCTCGGTCTCGTGCCGACGCTGCGGCGCTACATCCAGACGCTGGTCGACAAGCACGCGGTGCACATCGACTTCTCGAGCACCGGGCGGGACCGGCGCCTGCCATCGGACGATGAGGTGGCGATCTTCCGTCTCATCCAGGATTCGCTCGTCGAGCGGATCGAGAAGGGGGGGGCCAAGGACATCGTGCTCGGCATGACCTGGAAGGACGCGGCCCTCGAGATCATGCTGCAGAGCGACGGGCGCCACCTCCCCTCGGATGGCGAGCTGGCCTCGGGCCTTCGCCGCAGCGAGCGCCTTGACCTGTTGAAAGGCGAGTCCACGCACGAGACCCGTCCCGACGGCACCGTGATCCTGAATGTGAAGCTCCCGATCCGACCCGCCGCCGCGATGGTCACCTAGGGCCACGGGCTCCGCGACCAGTTCGCGGCCGATCAGTCGCCCCCGACCGGGGTGACCGCGGTCCCGCGGTAGTAATACGCGAGGATCTGCTCGGCCGTGGACCCCTTCAGGGCCATCCCCTGGGCACCCCATTGGGACATCCCAACGCCATGGCCAAAACCCTTCCCCTTGAAGACGAACGTCGCCGGAAGCTCGTAGACGTAGGACGTCGCCCGGAGCCCCACCTCGCTGCCGGCGGCATCGTGCAGGATCTCGAAGGCCGTGGCGGTCTGCCTGGCGCCGAGCCCGGCGAGTGCCCGCTGACGCTCGAGATCATCCGCGGCGACGCGCTCGGTCTCTCCGCGCTGCGCCGCACTCACCGTGAACAGGGAGCTGCGCAGCCCGAAGTAATACCGGCTGCGGTCTTTGCCGATGTCCTTGGTCCCTTCGCTGCCGACGACCCGGGCGGTCAGGACGCGACCGGTCGTGGACACCGCGGTGAGCGTGATCTCGCGCGGCACCCCGACGTTGAACCCCCGGACGACGAGGTAGTCACGAAGCTGCGTCGCGCTAATCTCCTTGGTCCACTCGTAGCTGGTCTTGCCCCATGACGAATCCTTTGCCACGGCGTCACCCGGGGACGGGACGCTGCGGAGATAGGGGAGCGCATTGGCAAAGACGTTCTCCGAATCCTCGGTGAGCCCGCCGGCGTTGGCCGAGTAGAGGGCGTCGATCGGGGCGCCGCCGAACGTGGCGATCCGGCCCGCGGTCCGTTCCACTGCGCGGACCGTCCGTGCGTCCTCGGTCCGGGTGCCGTCATATTCCTGGTCCCGGGTGTCGCCTTCAAGGTCGTAGCTGCGATGCCGCCCGAGGTGCGTGTAGAGGTAGGTGCGCGCGGCGATCGCCTGAGCGGCAAGGGCCTCGGTCTCCCACGAGGAGGGGACCTCGGAGCCGACCACCGAGGCGAGGTAGTCGTGCGTCCGCACCGTGTTCACCACGATGAGGTCATTCTCGTCGTCCAGCGCGAGCTCGAGGACCCCCCGGAAGAACTGGCCGTTGTACTGAAGGATCCCGTCGGCGGTGGTGAACCGGATGAGCATCGGCCGCTCCGCGGTGATCGCCTGCGCGCCGATATCGTCATTCGGCCCCTGGAGCACCGAGAACTGGAACGGGATCGTGATCAGCGAGCGTGGGCCCGATTCCGCCTGCGCCGCCCTGGCACTCCGGAGCTCGCTGGAGCGGTCGGCACGCTCGCTCGGGCTCAGGGTGCCGGCCTGCCGCGGCGGGAGCACGAGGTCGGTGCCGGAGACCTTGCGGACATTCGTGCGCGAGACGGTCCGACCGCCGCCGCGGTAGAGGATCGTGCCATCCGGCGCGGTCGCGGTCATCGTGCCGCTCGAGGAGATCACCGCGTAGGACGTTCCCAGGCCGGCGACGTTCACCCGCACGGTCGCCGGCAGGGCCGGAAGGACGGTCGCAGCCCGCGCGGTCCCGCCGGCACCGAGCACGGTCGCGATCACCAACAGGGCGACAACGAGCTGGCTCACCCTGCCTCCGCGTACACCTCGGGCTTCAACACGCCGATGAACGGAAGGTTCCGGTAGCGCTCGGCGTAGTCGAGCCCGTAGCCGACGACGAACTTGTCGGCGATCTCGAACCCCCGGTAATCCACCGCGATGGGGACGACCCGGCGTGCCGGCTTGTCGAGGAGCGCGCACAGGCGGATCGACGCCGGCCTCTTCGTCTCCAGGTGCTCGAGGATGTGGGCCAGCGTGTGCCCGGTGTCGAGGATGTCCTCGACGATGAGCACGTCCCGTCCCTCGATGGGCTTCGCGAGATCCTTCAAGATGCGCACCACGCCGCTCGACGAGGTGGCGTCCCCATACGACGACACCTCCATGAAATCGAGCGCGAGCGGGAGCGGGACCTGGCGCATGAGATCGGCAAGGAACGGGAGCGCACCCTTCAGGATGCTCACCAGGACGAGGTCGCGGCCGGCGTAATCCCGCGTCACCTGGGCTCCCAGCTCGGCGACCTTCGCGCGGATGCTGGCCTCGTCGACCAGGATCTCGGCGATGTCGTCGGCCAGGGTGGGGACGGCGGCGGTCATCGTGTCATTCTGGCAGATGCTCCCGCCCGCCAAGGGCGCCGGGCGGGCTAAAAGAGCCCGTGCACGTCGCCGCGGTAGTCACGGAGCAGCTCGTGCGCCTCCAGGACATCATCGACCCGGAATGCCGGGGCGCGCAGGGTCTGCCCGGCGGACGCCGCAGCGGCCACCCCTGCGGTCTCCTTCACGATCACCACGCCCAGGCCCTGGGCGCCGCACGTTTCGCAGCTGCACCGGACGAACCAGTATTCATCGCGGTTGCCGACGATCGCGATCGCGCCACGTCCGTAGACAGCGCCGCAGCCGGCGCAGCGCACCGCTCCGAACACGCCGCTCAGCCAGTCCAGCTCCTGCATACGGTCCGGCCATGCATCGTCGGTGCCAGGTCGCCCGGGGGGCCTTGGAGGTGGCCGCGCGCCTACGATAGCGGCCTTGTCCGGCCCTCATGCCCCCTCGCCGGTCGCCGCGTTCGCGCAGCTCGCCGAACGCAGCGCGCGGCTCGGTCTCACGCTGGATGCGACCCGCGTCGCGGTCTGCGAGCGCTTCGCGAGCGAGCTCATCAGCCGGAATACGTCGGTGAACCTCACCGCGATCACCGAGCCGCAGGACATCGCCGACAAGCATTTCCTCGATTCCTTCACCGCGTTCGGCGCGCGTCCCTGGGAGGGGTACGAGCGTGTGGTGGACATCGGCAGCGGCGCGGGCTTCCCCGGCCTGGCGCTTCGCATCGCGCTCCCCACCCTGCGGGTCACCTGTGTCGAGTCGGTGGGCAAGAAGGCCCGTTTCATCGAGGAGATGAGCGGACTCCTGGGCCTCGGCGACGTCGCGGTGCGGAACGAGCGGGCCGAAGCGCTGGGCCGGGTACCGGGGATCCGTGGCACCTTCGATGTCGGGACGGCTCGCGCCGTTGGCAGCCTCGCGGCCTGCGCCGAGTACCTGCTCCCGCTCCTTCGCATCGGGGGTGAGGCGATCATCTGGAAGGGGCGGGTCGCGCCCGAGCTCGCAGCCGGTCAGCGGGCGCTTGCCGCGCTGGGTGGCGTGCTCGTCCGCGTGATCTCGACCGAGGAGCTCGGCGTCGGCTCGACGCTCCCCGGTCGCCACCTGGTGGTGCTCCGGAAGGAGCGGTCGACGCCGCAGGCGTACCCCCGACCCACGGTCGAGGCCCGTCGCCGTCCGTGGTGATCGTTCCGTCGGTCGACGTTCGTGCCGGGCGGGTGGTGTTCCGCGGCAACGTAGGCGCCGGGACGGATCCCCGCGACCTCGCCCGCAGCTTTGTCGCGCAGGGCGCCGATGAGCTGCATCTGGTCGATCTCGACGGTGCCGAGAGCGGCATATACGCGAATCAGGAGCTGCTCGCCGAGATCGCACGAGCGTCGGGCATCCCCTGCCGCCTCGCCGGCGGGATCACCGACCCCGAGCAGGCCCGGCGGGCGCTCGACCAGGATGGGTTCGCCGGGGTCCTGTTCTCAGCGGCGGTCTTCGGGGACGACGGCCTGCTCCGCGAGATCGGCGCCCTCGGCCAGCGCGCGATCGTCGAGCTCGAGGTCCGGGACACGGTCCTGGCGCCTCGCGGCGGCGGAGCGCTCGCGACCCGCGCCGCTGGCCGTGCGGTCGTCGCCGCCGCCGCCGCGGCCGTGCGCGCGGGGATCCGGGAGCTGTACGTCATCGACGTGAGCACCGACGGCCGCCTCGGAGGCCCGGCCCTCGGCCTGCTCGAGCGGATCCGGGGAAGCCTCGGGCCGGCCTCGGCCGGGCTGCGGTTCCACACCGGCGGTGGGGTGCGGACCCTCGATGATCTGCGCGATCTCGCGCGCTGGGGCGCGGCCTCGGCGGTCGTCGGCCGGGCGATCGCCGACGGCCGCTTCACCGTCGCGGAGGCCAGGGCCGCGGCAGCGTGAGGGTCGCGCTGCTGTCGGATATCCATGCGAACCTCGTGGCTCTCGAGGCGGTGCTCGCTGAGGTGGGGACGGCCGAAGAGATCTGGGTCATGGGTGACACCGTCGGCTACGGGCCGGATCCCGGCGACGTGCTTGCCGCACTCGCCGACCACAGCGCGCGGCTGGTCGCCGGAAATCACGATCGCGCCGTGGCCACCGGGGCGGGGCTTGAGCTCTTCAATCCCGCGGCGCGGGCGGCAGCGATGCTGCATCGGGAATGGCTGAGTGGCGAGGAGCGCGACGCACTTGCCGCGCTCCCTCTCATCCTGACCGCGGGATCCGAGTACACGGTCTGCCACGGCAGCCCGCGCGACCCGCTGTGGGAATACGTGTTCGACCAAAGGACCGCCGTGGCGGCGATGCGGTCCGCGACGACCACGCATTGCTGCAACGGCCACACCCATGTCCCGGCGGTGATCCAGCTGCCGGGTGGTGGCCGGATGATCAATCCGGGGAGCGTCGGCCAGCCCCGTGACGGGGATCCACGCGCCGCCTACGCCTGGCTGGACACGACCACCACCGCGGTCGAGCTCCGTCGGGTCGCTTACGACATCACGACGACCCAGGAGCGGATCCGCCGGCGTGGCCTGCCCGAGGTCCTTGCCGACCGGCTTACGCACGGGTTCTGATCGCTTTCGAGCGGGTCCTGCCTAGACTCAAGCTTCATTGAGCGAAGAGCCGCACCGACCCCCCGACGACGCGCCCCGGACCGGGCACCAGCTCGAGCGGGTGGAGCGCGCCAAGGGTCGGCGGATCGGCGACGACCGGGTGAAGATCCACCGGAGTCGGGATTTCCGCCGGCGCGCGGGGTACGTGATCGCGACCGAGGAGGTCCTCGAGCCGGATACGCGGCCCGGGAAGATCCTGGCCAGGATCCGGACCATCCTGTTCGGCCGCCGTCTCACGACCGAGGCCGAAGCGGATGAGCGCGTCTCCAAGACGACCGGCCTGGCGATCTTCGCATCGGACAACATCTCGTCATCGGCCTACGCCACGGAAGAGACGATGCGGACGCTGGCGATCGCGGGGGCGATCGGGCTCTCCCTCACCATGCCGCTCACGATCGCCATCATCATCATCCTCGCGATCGTCGTGACGTCGTACCTCCAGGTGGTGCGGGCCTACCCGAACGGCGGCGGCAGCTACGTCGTGGCGAGCCAGAACCTCGGGACCCTCCCGGGACTCATCGCCGCGGCAGCGCTCCTGGTCGATTACGTCCTCACCGTCTCGGTCTCCGTGGCCGGCGGGGTCCTCGCCATCACCACCGCGATCCCCGAGCTCGACGCCTCCAAGGTCGTCATCGGCGGGGCCTTCATCGCCCTCATCACCATCGGGAATCTTCGCGGCATCCGCGAGGCCGGCGTCCTCTTCGCCGGCCCCACGTACTTCTATGTCGTCAGCATCCTGGCCGTGATCGTGATCGGGTTCGTCCGGGTCCTGAACGGGGACATCCCTGCTCCGGTCGCGCCGCCGGAGGCGGTCCCGGCGACGGAGGGTCTCGCCGCCTTCCTGATCCTCCGGGCATTCGCGTCCGGCTCCGTCGGGCTCTCCGGGACCGAGGCGGTCGCGAACGGGGTGACCGCGTTCAAGGCACCGGCCGCCCGCAATGCGGGGATCGTGCTCATCGCGATGGGGACGCTCTTCGCGACGCTGTTCTTCGCGATCAGCTTCCTGGCGACGCACATCGGCATCCAGGTGGACGCGACCGAGACGAAGAGCGTCGTGGGCCTGCTCGCCCAGTCCATCCTCGGCGACGGTTGGCCGTTCTACCTCGTCCAGGCGGCGACGGCGATCATCCTCATCCTGGCCGCGAACACGAGCTTCTCCGGCTTCCCTCGTCTGGCCTCGATCCTGGCGACGGATCGGTTCCTGCCCCGCCAGTTCGCGCAGCGCGGCGATCGGCTCGCGTACTCGTTCGGGATCATCGTCCTGGCGTTGATGTCCGCGATCCTGCTGGTCATCTACGACGGAAGCGTGAGCGGTCTCATCCCGCTCTACACGATCGGGGTGTTCATCGCGTTCACCCTGTCGCAGGCCGGCCTGGTCCGGCACTGGCTGCGCGAGCGATCGCGGGGCTGGCAGGCGAGCGCCGGGATCAATGGGCTGGGAGCGGTCGTCACCGGTGTCGTGGCACTCGTCGTTGCGGTGACCAAGTTCCAGCTCGGCGCCTGGATGGTCCTCGCGGTCATGCCGCCCTTGGTCTACGGGATGTATCGCATCCACACCCACTACCGCCGGGTGGAGGACGAGCTGCTCATCGGATCATCGGCGAAGCTTCGGCTTCGTCCCCGGGTGCCGCGGGTCATCGTGCCGGTGAGCCGGCTCGATCGGTCCGCGCTGGGAGCCCTGAGTCTCGCCCGGGGGCTCTCGACCGATGTCTCGGCTGTGCATATCTCCTACGACGAGGGCGGTGCGGCCGCGTTCAAGGCGCGATGGGCCAAGGTCGTCGGTCCGTCATTTCCGCTCGAGGTCATCGTGTCGCCCTACCGGGCGCTCCTGCCGCCGTTGCTCAGCTACATCGATCACATCGATGATGGCGACCGGGGTCGACCGATCGTGGTCGTGTTGGCCGAGTTCGTCCCACGACACTTTTGGGATGCCCTGTTGCACAATCAGACCGCTCTGCGCCTCAAGCTGGCACTCTTCCTGCGCAGGAACACCGCGGTGGTGGACCTGCCCTACCACTTCGACGATGCGGAAGAGCCGGAGCGCGACGGCGATTAGGACCCTCGTCCGCTCCCCCCGCGACCGAGGACACTAGACTTCGCGGTCCAACGTGAAGCTCACGAACATCCTCGTGCCGCTCGCCGGCACGGCCATCGACCCCGACGTCATCGAGTACGCGATTGCCCTCGGTCGGCCCCATAAGGCCAGGATCACGGCGGTCCACGTCATCGAGGTCCGCTGGAACATGCCCCTCGACTCCGTCCTCGAGGCCGAGCTGGAGCGGGGGGAGGAGATCCTGGCCCACGCCGAGAAGGTCGCGCACAAGCTCGGCGCTCACCTCGAGACCGAGGTGCTCCAGGCGCGCGAGGCGGCCGCGGCGATCGTGGACACCGCTGTCGAGCAGGGAAGCGAGCTCATCGTGCTCGGGATGCCGTACCGCCGCCGGCTCGGTCGGGTGTACGTCGGCCGGACGGTGGAGTCGATCTACGTCAAAGCGCCGTGCGCGGTGCTCGCGTATCGTCAGGAAGAACCACAGTGAACGTCGTCATCATCGGCTGTGGGCGCGTCGGCGCCTTCCTGGCCGGACTCCTCGATACCGCCGGTGAGGCCGTCACGATCGTCGACCTCGACCGTGCGGCCTTCCAGCACCTGCCACGGGAATTCTCCGGAACGACGCTGCTGGGCGACGGCACC
>DATLEG010000045.1:0-3128 GCA_035525465.1 Saccharimonadales bacterium (SeqCode) | reverse complement strand
AAGATCGCCGTGAAGGTGCCCGTCGTTCCCGACATCGGGATCATCGCCAGCGGCATCGCGAAGGCCGGCGCGGACATCGTCACCCTGTCCGGCTACGACGGCGGCACCGGGGCCGCCCGCCAGCATGCCCTCCGGCGCGCCGGCCTGCCGGTCGAGATCGGGGTCGTCGAGGCGCATCGGGCCCTCGTCGCGAACGGGCTTCGGGATCGGGTCGAGCTCTGGTGCGACGGCGGGATGAAGAGCGCGGCCGATGTCGTGAAGATGCTGTGTCTGGGCGCGGACCGGGTCGGATTCGGGACCCTCGCGATGGTCGCGATCGGCTGCACGATCTGCCGCGGCTGTCAGCTGGACACCTGCCACGTCGGGATCGCGACCCAGATCGACTCGCTGGCCGAGGCCTCGGCCCGCGGCCTGAAGCGCTTCGTGCCCCAGGAGCAGGAACGCGCCGTCCTGAACCTTCGGCGGTTCTTCGGCGCGCTCCGTGAGGAGCTGGCGACGCTCGTCGCGTCCCTCGGTGTGACGAGCGTCCGGGATCTGGTCGGCCGCGCCGACCTTTTGGTGCAGGCCCGGGGCAGTGACCGGGTGGACCTCGCGGCGCTTCTCGCCCCGGTCGCGGTCGGCGTCGCGGCGCAGCCCCTGCAGGTCGCCATCGCCGCGTCCGTCGCGATCGAAGGCGGCCGCTCGCTGTCGGCCGCCGACCGCTTCGTCGGGACCGGCGCCGCCGGTGCCCTGGCGCGCTCGCGGATCTTCTCCGCCGCGCCGCCGCCCCCCGCAGCGGCCTTTGGCGGCGGCTCCGTCGCGGGCAACGGTTTCGCCGCGTACGCGACGGAGGGCCTCGATCTCGCGATCGGCGGCGGCGTACAGGATGGCGCGGCGAAGACCGCCCTGGGCGGTACCGCTGCGATCCTGAAGGCGCCGAACGCGGTCGGACGCTTCGTGGACGGCGCGGTCGGAAAGTCGTTCGCCTATGGCGCGCAGCGTGGCCGGTTCTTCGTCCAGGGCGGCGCGGACGCACGTGCGGCGATCCGCCTGTCCGGCGCGGAGGTCGTCTTCGGCGGCGACCTGGGGGGGTTCGCGTTCGAGTACATGACCGCCGGCACGGCCATCGTCCTGGGGGATCCGGGCCGGTGGATCTGCTCGGGGATGTCCGGCGGCATCGTGTTCGTGCGCCGCGACCCGGGGCGGGGGATCGATGAGGCCGGCCTTCGCGAGCGCCTCGCGAAGGGCGCGAAGGTGAGCATCGGTCCGCCCCCGACCGGGAACCCGGCGCGCGCGAAGCTCGATGACCTGCTGGCCGCGTACGCCCGCCTGCTCACCGGATCCGGTCAGGAGGACGAGGCCCGGATGGTGCGCCAGCTCATCCAACATGCGGACCGCGCCTTCCTCACCATCCGCCCCGGTGGCGAGCAGGTCGATCAGACGGTGACGACGGAGTAGCGATCCGGCCGTTCGCCGACCCGCAATCGCAACGGACCCTGGGCCCGTCGTCACTGTCCTTTGAGGCGTGCCGGCGCACCATGCACGGATACGCGCGAGAACGTCCTACACCGCGATGACGGACCTGGCACGAATGCCGCAGTGCCGCAGCACAGGATCAGAGTCAAGGAGGCCGAACATGACGCGCTACGGTATCCAGCCCGGCGCCCATTCGGTCGCTCGCCCGCTCCCGGCGCCCCCGCGCACGGCCGCGGTCTCACGGGCGGCGCAGGACGCCGACCGGCTCAGCGCGCTGCTCGAGGAATGGCTCGTCGAGGTGAAGCTGCGCTACACCCTGGGCGGCGACTAGGGCCGCTTCCGCTCCTCGTCGCCCGCGGCCGGAGCAAGGTCCCGAAGCCCGAGCGACGCGGCGATCGCCTGCGAGTGCTCCAGATCCCGGTCGGCATCGTCCGAGTGCCCCATCGCCCGGAGGACATTCCCGCGATCTCGGAGTGAGCGCGCGTGCGAGGGCCGCGCCCCCATCGCCTCGAAGAGCTGCGTGGCGAGATCGAGGTCGGCTCGCGCCGCTTCCAGGTCCGGCGGTCTTGTGCCGAGCCGGGCCCGGGCCCGCTGCCACAACGTGATCGCTTCTCCGTACCGGTCCCGCCCGGCGTGCGCGCGCTCCAACGCGAGGTCCCAGTCCGCCGCGCCACCGGGGACATCGCCCAGCCGGGTCCGCACGAAGCCGAGCATCCCCTGCGCCAGCGTGCGGAACGGCTCCATGTTGGAGACCTGGGCCAGCTCATCGCTCCGCTCGAGCGGCGCCTGCGCTCCGAACGCGTCATCGCGGGCGAGATGCGCGGTGCCGACGATGATGTTGGCCGGGACGGCGCAGGCGATCGCCCCAAGCTCTTCCGAGCGGGCCGCGCAGGTCGTGGCCAGGGCTTCGCCCGCGTCGGTCTCGCCGCGCTCCACCAGGAGGGCGCTCCGAACGATCTGCGCGTCGAGTGCCGCGATCGGGTCGCCACCCGCGGCCAAGACCTCGGCGCGCTCGAGCGCACGCTCGGCGGCGGTGAAGTCGCCAAGGCGCGCGTAGCCCAGGGTAAGCAGGCCATTCAGGATCGCCGCCGACTGCGGGTCGGCATGGGCCGCGATCGGCCCGAGCGCCTCCTCGAGCAGCCGGGTGCCCTCGCGGAGCTCGCCCGATGCCATCAGTCCCACCCCGGCGAACGCGTTCGGGATGGCCTGGGCGACCGGATCGCCAAGGGCGGAGCCGATCTCCGCCGACCGTTGGGCCGCGTGCTTGAGCGCCGGACTGGTATCGGGTCGCTCGCCGCGTATGCGCCGAAGGAAGGCGACCCAGAAGTATGCGGCGCCGACGAGCTTGCGGTCGACCTCCTCGCCGGCCAGGGAGAGTGCCTTCTCGAGGCTGTCGATCGACCCGCCGGGGTCGCCGTAGGTCCAGGCGACCTTTGCCACGCCGAGTGCGGCGCGAAGCCGAAGGTCGTCGCGCGGGTCGGCCGCATCCAGGGTCGCGACGGCGCGCCCGAAGAAGGCCATCGCCTCGCGATTGGCGAATCGCTCGAGTGCATGGTCACCGGCGGCGACGAGGTGCGGAACGGCGGCGGCGTCCTCGCCCGCGCGCTCGAGATGCAGCGCGATGACTCCTGCGAGCTCCCGGTGACGCTCGGGGTACAAGGCCAGCAGGGTCT
>DATLEG010000196.1:0-2960 GCA_035525465.1 Saccharimonadales bacterium (SeqCode) | reverse complement strand
CAGGTGTTCGACCACGATGCCACGGTCGTGCGGAAGCTCGGGCGCGCCGGAGCCGTCCTTGCGGCGAAGCTGGCGATGGTCGAGCTCGCCGGTGGCGGCGGGTACCGCTACCCGAGCGCCTCCCTGCAGGGACCGGGACGCAATCCGTGGGACCCGGAGCGCTGGTCGGGGGGTTCGTCGAGCGGCTCGGGGTCCGCGGTGGGCGGCGGGGCGGTCTCCTTCGCGATCGGTTCGGAGACCTCGGGGTCGATCGGCACGCCGGCGGCCTTCTGTGGGGTCACCGGCCTGCGGCCCACCTACGGGCTGGTGAGCCGCGCCGGCGCGATGGCCCTGTCCTGGACGTTGGACAAGATCGGACCGATGGCCCGGACGGCCGAGGACTGTGGCCTCATCCTTGGCGCGATCGCCGGGCCCGATCCCGCGGATGGCACGGTCTCGGGCAAGCGACATCGCGCGCTCGATACCCGTGCCGCGTCCGGTGCGGTACGGCGGCTGCGCATCGGGTCCGCCGAGGAGGATCTCGACCACGCCGCTCCCGAAGCCAGGCGCGCCCTGGCGCGCGGACTCGCCGAGCTTGACCGGATCGTGCCGCGGAAGGTCCGGGTTGTCCTGCCGGATGACCTGCCCTACGGGCCGATGGTCGGCACGGTGTACGGGGCCGAAGGCGCCGAGATCTTCAGCGAGCTCATCGCCTCGGGCGGGGTCGACCAGCTCATCGACGCCCGGCAGAAGGCCGGCCTGCGCCAGGGAGCCGAGATCAAGGCGCGCGACTACCTGCGGGCGATGCGCCTGCGGACCGTGCTTGCGGCGCGCTTTCGCGAGCTCTTCACAGCGGTCGACGTCCTCGTCGCGCCGGCCCGCACCTCGACCGCGCCGCCGATCGACGCGGCGCTCGATGGCCGCCCCCCCGGCGCGGGCAGGCCGGCCGCGTCGGCCAAGGGCGGCGCGCCACGGCCCGGCAACACCGGTCTCATTCCCGCCGGGAACCTCGCCGGCCTGCCAGCGATCTTCTTCCCCTGTGGCTTTGGGACCGACGGACTCCCGGTCGGCCTCCAGCTCGTCGGCCCGCCGTTCAGCGAGCCACTGCTCGTCGCGATCGTGGCCGCCTATCAACGCGCGACCGATCACCACACCAAACGGCCGCCGGCGCGGCGCGGATCCGCGAGCCCGCCGAGCGGCGCAGGTCGGCACTAGTCGAGGGCGGGCAGCACCTCGCGGCCGATGAGCTCGACCATTGCGAGCTCGCGGCCATAGGGGAAGAGCGCGTTGCAGTGCTCGATGCCCGCGGCGGCGTATTCCCCGAGGCGCTTCGCCACCGCGCCGGGCGTCCCCACGACCGCACCGGGTCTGGCCGCGCGCCACTCCGCCGGCGTGAGCTTTGCCTTGGCGGCGGCCTCGGTGACGAGTGCCTCGACCCCGTTCTGGTCCTCCGCCACGAAGATGCCGATGAACGCGCTCCGCTTCAGGGACCGCGGGTCGCGCTTCACCGCGACGCAGGCGTCGTCGAGCGCGCGCATCTGCTCGCCGATCGCCTCCGGGGTCATCCGGCCACCGGCCAGGTTGAAGTTGAACCAGGTGGCGTATCTCGCGGCGGTCCGCATGATCCGCGGCTTGGTGCCGCCGATCCAGATCGGAAGTGGCGCCTGCACCGGCTTGGGTGCGCAGGGCGCGTCGGTGATCCGGTAGCGCTTCCCGGCGTAGGTCGCCTTGTCCTGGGTCCACAGCCGGGTGCAGATCTCAAGGGTGTCCACCAGCTCGTCGACCCGGATCTTCGGCTCAGGGAACTCGTACCCGTAGGCGCGGTACTCGAGCTCCTTCCATCCGGCACCCACGCCGAATTCGAGACGCCCGCCACTCATCCGGTCGACCCCCGCGGCGATCTTCGCCAGCAACGCCGGATTCCGGTAGGACTGGCAGCCGACCATCAGCCCGAGCCGGATCCGGCTGGTGTCCCGCGCCAGCGCCGCGAGCAGGGTCCAGGCCT
This sequence comes from Saccharimonadales bacterium (SeqCode), assembly GCA_035525465.1. Classification (GTDB taxonomy): domain Bacteria; phylum Chloroflexota; class Limnocylindria; order P2-11E; family P2-11E; genus UBA4735. Next base: position 976 of record DATLEG010000196.1, on the reverse strand, counting down.
CCAGGCAATCGGTCGCCACGGAATCGGGGTCGAGGAAGAGGTGGTCGCTCAGCCATACCCGGCTCAGGCCGTTCGTCTCGCAGGACCGGGCGATCGCCACGACGTCGTCGTACCGGTAGCCGAATTGGGGCTCGATCTGGATGCCGATGTCCATGTCCGGAAGGCTACCGTGGAACCCGGATGCGGCGACGATAGACTTCGCGGCGTGAAGATCGTCGCCGCCCTGGCCGCGTCGCTCGCCATCGTCATCGCCTGCGCCCCCAGCGGCCAGAACGGGCGGGTGGCGGTGTCCGCCGCCCCGAACACGTATTACGAGGCCCCGAGCGCGCAGCGGGCCCAGGCCGCCCTGGTGGACCCGAATGGCTCAACGATCGGCTCGGCCAACTTCGTCGAGCAGCGGCAGAACGTCCGCATCGAGATCTCCGTGACCAAGCTGCCCCCCGGGATCCACGGCGTCCATCTCCACGCCGCCGGCAAGTGCGATGGTCCTGACTTCGCGTCCGCCGGGCCGCACTTCAACCCGACCGGCGCGGTGCACGGGGTCGCGAATCCCAAGGGGCCGCATGCCGGTGACCTGCCGAACCTGACCGTGGGCAGCGACGGCCGGGGCACCCTCGTCGCCTTCACCTCGCTCGTCGATCTGGCGCCGGGGGCCTCCCAGTCCTTGCTCCAGCCCGCGGGCACCTCGATCGTGGTCCACGCGAACGCGGACGACGAGAAGACCGATCCCTCCGGCAACAGCGGTGGACGGATCGCCTGCGGGATCGTCAAGAAGGTCGGCTAGCCGCCGCGCCGCGTACCGGCCGTTCAGCGTTCGGGTGGGTCGTCTTCCGCGGTGAGCCGGAACATCATGTGTCGCCCGGTCACCGTGATGGTCGCGAGCATGAAAGCGGCGAAGATCGCGATCCCGAGGTTCGCTCCTGGACCCAGTCCGAGCACGAAGGCATTGAACGCGGCCACCAGCACGAACCAGATC
>DATLEG010000254.1:0-2251 GCA_035525465.1 Saccharimonadales bacterium (SeqCode) | reverse complement strand
GAACGGCTGGGCCCAACGGCTCTCCGGCGCGCCCTCCGTGATCTCGATCAGCTCGGGGCTCACCTGCACTCGGCTCGTGCCGTCACTCGCCTTGGCCCACCGGACCGCGCCGGTGAGGAGGTAGCGCACGCCGAGCTCGTTCGCGATGTCGCGAGGCGCCTTCGAGCCGCCTCGATCCTGGATCGAGCTGGTGCGGGCGATGACGGCGAGACCGGACAGCGTCGTGAGCTTGGAGCGGACCGCGTCGCTCACGCCGTCGGCGAAGTATGCCTTGCTCGTGTCCCCCAGATTCTCGAACGGGAGCACCGCGATGCGTCGTCGGACGGTCGCATCGCCACCTGCCCTGGCTCCGTGGTCGCGCCGCCAAGCGAACAGGACACCAAGACCGATCGCGAATCCGAGCACGAGCGCGAACAGGGTGACCGGAACGGACCGGCGGCTTCGGGCTGGGGACGTCGGTTCGTTGACAACCGTCGTCGCGGATGACGGATGCGACACGCACGCGGCCATCGCCGTCGCAAATGCTCCGGCACTGGTAAAGCGATCCGCCGGTGCGCGCGCCAGCGCTCGCGTAACGGCCGCCTCGACGCCGGCCGGGACCTCCGGTCGCAGGACACGCACCGGCGTCGGCGTGGTGCTGAACCGCTTCGCCATGATCGCCTGGGCACTGGATCCGGTGAATGGCGGCTCGCCGGCCAGCATCTCATAGGTGACCGTCCCCAGCGAGTAGAGATCGCTTCGCGCATCGACGCTCTTCTCACCGGTCGCCTGCTCGGGGCTCATGTAGATCGGGGTGCCGAGAGAGAGCCCGGTCTGGGTCAGTGCCTCATCCGTTCCCCCTACGAGACGCGCAATGCCGAAGTCACTGACCAGCGCCTCGCCGTCCGTTGTCAGCAGGATGTTCTCGGGCTTGATGTCGCGGTGGACCACGCCGTGGCGGTGCGCGTAGTCTAGCGCGGCGGCGACCTCCGTCGTGATCCGGACGGCCTCGGCGAGGGCGACCTGACCCTCGCGGGACAGGCGATCCCGCAGGCTACCACCGTCCACGTACGGCATCACGTAGTAGGCCGTCTCGTTCACCTCTCCGGAGTCGATCAAGCCGAGGATGTGCGAGTGCTGGAGCGCGGCAATCGTGTGGATCTCGCGGGTGAAACGATCCGCGCCGATCATCGCGGCGAGCTCGGGACGCAGCACCTTGATGGCGACCTTGCGCTCGTGGCGGAGGTCGTGAGCGAGGTAGACGGTGGCCATGCCGCCCTGGCCGAGCTCGCGCTCGATGGCGTAGCGGTCGGCGAGCGCCTGGGTCAGCCCGCCGGGGACGGACGTCACGGCCGGGCGCCGGCTTCCGCGACGCGGCGGCGGAGCTCCGTGATCCAGTTAGGCGAGACTACCAACTGGAACTCGTTCCGATCGGAGAGGATCGCTAGGAAGCGCCGGCCGTCGCGGGACGGTTGATAGGCGCCGCTGAAGTCGCCGTTCTGAACACCTGTGAAATCGGAAAGGGTCCCGGCCATTCCGATCACGGTATCCCGACCAACCAAGGTGAACCCCGACGAGCGCGAAACCCTGGCGGCGAGGAGCGCTCTTCCACTTCGGTAATAGACGAGGCTTCCGTCCCTTGACCAGGTCGCCTCGCTGCCGCCTCCTACCGAGATCTGGATCCTGGACGATGGATCCGGATAGGAGCGGACGTAGATCTCGTCCTGGCCCGATTCGTCGGACGTGAGCGCCACCCAGTGGCCATCGGGTGAGAACCGCGGCGCACGTTCGTGTGCACCGGTCGCGAGGTACGGGCGCGCGACGGGGGCCGAATCGAGGCTCACGCGGTAGACATCCCAGTCGAGCCGCGGAATGGCGGTGAGGAGCAGCGACTTGCCGTCGGGCGAGACGGCAACGGTTACCGTCCCGCCGCCGTGCTTCAGGAGCTGCCGCGCCTCGGTCCCGCCTGTGGCGGGACGGGACCACACCTCGATCTCCGATGACTCGCCCAGGGTGGTGAACACGACCTGGGATCCATCGGGCGTCCAGTCGACAGAGGTCACAGTGCCGGTCGTGGTCAGACGGGAGAAGGTTCCTTGCCCGATATCGTAGATCCAGGCGTCGCTCTTGCGATTGTCGACGACGATGACCGCGATCCTGCGCTCGTCGGGGGAGAGCCGGGCGAAGGCGAAGCTGCGCGGCTGCGGCAGGATAGGCTCGACGCGGCCGTCACGGGTCAGCCACACCAAACGCGCGAGCGACGCACCACGGG